>NZ_JBFUGA010000078.1:0-28040 GCF_056403155.1 Methylobacterium sp. P3_A11 | reverse complement strand
AGGCCGCCCGGACGGCCGCTGCGGTCCGGGCGCGCATCGCCCGCGGCCTCGACGACGTGGAGGCCCTGCGGGCCGAACTCGACGGGTTGGACGGACGGCGGCGCACCCTCCAGACCGAGCGCGAGGGCATCGAGAAGCGCGACACCGCCGGGCTCGCCGCCGAGATCGCCGCGCTGACCACCGAGCGGGTCGGTTACCTGCGGGAACTCGCGGAGGAACTGGAACCCAAGCTCGACCGGCTGCTCGCCGACGAGGCGGCGTTGCGCGCCCGGATGGGGCCGATGCGCGAGGCCGTCCGCGCCGCCCTGGCGGCCCGCCGCGCGGCCCTGCGCCAGCTGAGTGCGGGCGACGCCGCGCGGGTGCGCCTCGCCCGCTCCGAAGCGTTCGACCTCGGCGTGGTCGCGCAGGCGCGGCGGGATCTCGCGGGCCTCGACGTCAAGGCGGCCGGATCCCGGGTCACCGCCGAGCGCGGCCTCGCCCGGGACGCCGCGGAGGCCGCCCGCTCGCACGGGCGGATCGCCGAGCGGGAACTGGCCGAAGCCTGCGCCGCGTGGCGGGTGGAGAACCCCCTCGCGGCCGGCGGCGACGCCCCGGCGATCGACGGCTTCGCCTGGGTGCGGCGGGAATACGAGGCCGTCGAAGGGCACGAACTCCGCCGCTACCGGGCGCAGGCCGAGCGGGCCGAGGTCGAGATGCGCCGGCTCATGACCGAGGACCTCCTGACGCGCCTCGCCGACCGGTTCGAGCGGGTCCATGCCCGGCTCGCGGCCCTCAACGAGCGGCTCTCGGCGCGCAGCTTCACCGGCCAGACCTACGCGTTCGAGGCGGCGGTGGACCGCCGCTACGCCGCCGTCCACGCGCTCGCCACCGAGACGGCCCGCTCCCCCGAGGCCGCGCAGGCCCTGCTCGCCGGGGAGGCCGAAGGGCCGATGGCGGCGGCCTTGGAGGAGATCACCGCGCTCATCGCCGGCCAGGAGGACGCGGCGCGGCTGGCCGATTACCGCAACTACTTCGTGTACGAGATCGGCATGCGCGACCGGGCGGGCAACCGCACCACCATGTCGGCGCGGGCGCTGCGCGGCTCGGGGGGCGAGGCCCAGGCGCCGTTCTACGTGGCGATCGCCGCGTCGCTGGCCAGCGCCTACTACCCGGGCGACCGGCCGGGCGACGAGAATCCGGGGCTCGGCCTGTGCCTCCTCGACGAGGCGTTCTCGAAGCTCGATGTCCGCAACAGCCAGGCGCTGGTCGATCTCTACCGGGCCTGGGGGCTCCAGCTGCTGATCGCCGCGCCGGAGGACAAGCGCACGACGCTCACCGAGGTGATGGACACCATCGTCACGGTCTACAAGAGCCCGGATCTCACCTCGGTCCGGATCGAGGCCGAGCACCCCCTCGAGGCCGCCCGGCGGGCGCTGCACGCGATCAATCCCGATCAGGTCGGGATCGAGGGCTTCCGCCAGTCGGATGCCGCGGAGTGACCCCGCGGGGTACCGGGGCGGGACTTCCCGCCGCCATCCCCGGTATCCCCGTTCTTCGGGTCGGCTGAGGGTCAGTTCAGGTAGGTGCGGATCCAGTTCGGCGAGAGGATCTCGCCCTCTTCGGTGATGATCCAGGGCTGCTTGGCCGGGTCGGACAGGGCGCCGGCCGCTGCGGCGATCGCCTCGCGCAGGGTGTCGTAGCGCTCGGGCTGCGCGAGCGGGGTGCTCGCCGAGGCCGTGCGCCAGATCGTCAGATCCGCGGGCCGTTCCAGAGCTTCGGTTTCCATGGGTACTCGTCCTTCCGAACCGTTTTGGACCGTTCAGATCGCCGCCGCCGGGCTCAATCCAGGAGCGGCGGGGATCGATGGTCTGAGCGTCAATGCAAGCATCTCTGCGGCGACTTTGCGATCAATTCGGGCGGTCTTCGAAGCCAGCGCCCGGTGCCGAGGCACGTGGGAAGGCGCTGTCCGGTTTTCCAGGTCCGTATTGAGTACGTCTACGCCACCGTAGACTTGCGAGAATTGTGGCTCTCGAATGATGACCATTCCGTTAGCCAGTCTGCGCCGGCCGCCGACGTGCGGCAGAACACGTCAGGGACCGATCGGCGGCGGCGCCTCTCCGTGTTGACGCCCCGATCCTGAACGCGCACTTAAGGCTCCGCCCGACGAGGGCATGCCTTCGGCCTTCTTTCGGAGTCACCCGTGCCGGATCGTACCGTGCGCATCGTGCTCGCCGCGGTCCTGGTCCTGCTGGCGCTCTACGTGGCCCAGCCCTACCTGCAGCCGCTGCTCTACTCGGCGGACACCCCGCGGGCGGTGACGGCCCGGGGCGACCTCGCCCAGTCCGAGGCCGCGACCATCGCGCTGTTCGAGCGGGCGAGCCCGTCCGTCGTTCACGTTTTCGCGCAGGGCGCCGCGCAGAACCGCGATCTGCTCGATCTCGACGATCAGGGGAGCGAGCAGGGCGGCACGCAGACCGGCACCGGGTTCGTCTGGGACGGCGCCGGCCACATCGTCACCAACACCCACGTGGTCCAGAACGCCGCGCAGAGCGGCGGATCCGTCTCCGTCCGGATGAGCGACGGCACGGTGGTCTCGGCGAGCCTCGTGGGACTGGCGCCGTCCTACGACCTCGCGGTCCTGCAGCTCGGTCGGGTGACGCACATGCCGCCGCCGCTGGCCATCGGCACCTCGGCCGACCTCAAGGTCGGGCAGTCGGCCTTCGCCATCGGCAACCCGTTCGGCCTGGACCACACGCTCACAACCGGCGTGATCAGCGCCGTGCGGCGGCGCATGCCGACCAGCGAGGGGCGCGAACTGTCCGGCGTCATCCAGACGGATGCGGCGATCAACCCCGGCAATTCCGGCGGCCCCCTGCTCGACTCCGCGGGCCGGCTGATCGGCGTGAACACCGCGATCGTCTCGCCGTCCGGCGCCAGCGCCGGCATCGGCTTCGCGATCCCCGTCGACGTGGTCAACCGGATCGTGCCGGAGCTGATCAAGGCCGGCCGGGTCCGCAACCCCGGCATCGGCATCATCGCCGCCCAGGAGGCGGCCACGGCGCGCCTCGGCATCGACGGCGTGGTGATCGTGCGGGTGGTGCCCGGTTCCCCGGCCGCCCAGGCCGGCCTGCGCGGCGTCGATCCGCAGACCGGCGACATCGGCGACGTGATCGTCGAGGCCAACGGTCGTCCGGTCCACCGCTTGGCCGATCTGACGGCGGCCCTCGAAGAGGCGGGCCTCGGCACCGGCATGACCCTGAAGATCGCGCGCGACGGCCGGATCCGGCAGGTCCGGGTCACGACCGCGGATGTCGCGGAGAACCGCCGATGACGCGCGTCGCCCTCCTCGCCCTCCTCGTCCCGCTCGCTGCCGGCCCGGCGCAGGCCGCCGAGCAGCCTGCCCGCGCGCGCCTCTGTCCGGAGAATCTGCCCGAGGGCGTGCGCCTGCCGCCGCAACCCGGCTGCGATGCCGGCGCCCGCCCGCCGACGCCGCGCCGGCCGGGCGTCTTCGACCTGGGCGACGGGACGCGCATCCGGATTGGCGGAAGCGCCTCCGCGACCTACGGCGTGCGGCGCTGAGCGATGGCGCTGTTTGCCGGCCTGCTCGCCTGCCTGACCCTGTGGTGGCTGTCGAAGAACAGCGGCGGCCTCGGCCGGAAGCTCAGGCGCGGCCTCGGTGCGGGCTTCGGCGCCGCGCTCGGGCGGAAACGGCTGCCGACCTTCGGTGCGTTCGCCCTGATCGCGGCCGGGTTCCTGATGCTCCACGGGAACCTCGTTCTCGCGGCACTGCTCGGGCTCAGCGGCGTCTGGATGATCGAGGGACAGGCCTCGATGACGGCGCGCCTGCGCCGCCTCATCCGGCCGGGATCCGGCGGGCATCCCCGTGATCCCCAAGATTCCCACGATCCCCAAGATTCCCAGGATCGCCGCTTCCGCACGATCCTGATCGACGCCCTCCTGCGCCCCGACGGCAGCCTGCGCACCGGCCGGATCATCGCCGGGCCGGGCGCGGGGGCGTGGCTCGACACCATGCCCACCGGGGCCGTGGTCGAGCTGCTGCGGGTCTGCCGCCTGCGCGACGCTGCGGGCGCCGCCCTGCTAGAGCCGTATCTCGACCGCCGGGCGCCCGGATGGCGTGTAGACGCTGAGGGCGATCGCGACCCGCGGCCGCGCCGTCCGCCGAACCCAGGGGCGATGACGCAGGAGGAGGCGTACCAGGTCCTGGGGCTTCAGCGCGGGGCGACCGCTGAGGAGATCCGGTCGGCCCACCGGTCTCTGATGAAGCGGGCTCACCCCGACCAGGGGGGCAGCGCCGAGCGGGCGGCGCGCGTCAACGCGGCCCGGGACAGGCTTCTGAACCGACATCGCTGAACTCCACGCGCGTTGTCAGAGAGATACCGATCGTCGGCCGCGGGCGAACGCCGCCGCAGCCGTCCTGAGCCGGCGCGCGGGCGCGCCGGACGGTCTTGAGCAGGGCCGCGGGCGGCTCAGCTCCGGGTCGCGAAGCAGTTGAAGCCGCTGCGCTTGAGGGCCGAGCAGGCTTCCTGGGCCGAATCCTGCTCGGCGAAGCCCGAGAAGCGGGCGCGGAACAGCGTCGTGCCGCCGTGCTCGACCTTGACCGTGTAGGGGGCGGCCTTCGACAGGCTGCCGCCGACCTTGGCGCGGGCCTCCGAGAGCATCGAGCGGGCCTTGGTCTCGTCGTCCATGGCGCCGAGCTGGATCACCCAGGCGGTGGGCACGACGCGGGCGCCGGACACCGCCTTCGGCGGCTCGTCGCGCTCCAGCGACGCCACCCGGGCCGTCGACTTGGACGCGCCCGGGAACGGCGGCTGGGCGCCGCTGGCGCCGGCATAGGCCTGGGCGGCCTTCGGGATTCCCTGGGGGCCGGGCTTCCAGGTGCCGCCCGGCGTCGTGGTCTTGGCGGGGGCGAGGTCGAGGGGCTCGCCGGTGGTGCCGGTGGTCTCGACGTCCTCGTCGTCCGCGGAGGCGACCTGCGTGCGGGTCCGCGAGACCGCGTCGGCGACCACCGCCGGACGGGCGCGCTCGGCCACCTCGGTGACGGGCGCCGAGATCCGGGCGCCGGCATAGGCCTGCGGCAGGCTGGCGCGGACGAGGTCTGCCATGATCCGGTCGCGGCTCGCGCCGGACTTACCGCCCAGCACGATCGCCACGATCTGCCGGCCCTCGGACTTCGCCGCGGTCATCAGGTTGAAGCCGGAATCCCGGGTGTAGCCGGTCTTGATGCCGTCGACGCCCTGGACGTTGCCCAGCAGGTGATTGTGGTTGCCGATCACCCGACCGCGAAACGCGAAGGACCGGGTCTGGAAGTAGCGATAGTAGTGCGGGAAGCGGTCCTGGATCGCCCGGGCGAGCACGGTCAGGTCGCGGGCGGTGGTGAGCTGGTCCGGGTCCGGCAGGCCCGAGGCGTTGGCGTAGTGTGTCCGGCTCATGCCGAGGGCATGGGCCTTCGCGGTCATCATCTGGGCGAAGCGCTCCTCGGAGCCGGCGATGTTCTCGCCGATGGCGCAGGCCACGTCGTTCGCCGACTTGGTCACGATCGCCTTGATGGCGTCCTCGACCGCGATGGTCTGGCCGGGGCGCAGGCCGAGCTTCGACGGCGCCTGGGCGGCGGCGTGGGCCGAGATGGTCAGCTCGGAATCGAGGGCGAACTTGCCCCGCTCCATCTGCTCGAACAGCATGTAGAGCGTCATCACCTTCGTGATGGAGGCTGGATGGCGGAGGGCGTCCTCGTTGACCGCGTGCAGGGTCTTCCCGCTCTTCACGTCCACGACCATCGCGGCGTAGGGCGGATTGTAGCCGCCGCTTGCCCGGGCATGGCCGTGGCCGTGGTGCCGTCCGCGACGGGCCTCGGCCGGCGAGGCCAGGGCCGTCAGGACCGCGGCGGCCAGCATCGCGGCCGGGAGCGCTGGAATCGTCCGGGAGCGGCCTACTACGCTACGCATCACGCCTGATTGCCTCGCGAGACCGGATCTCGCCGGTCGTGTCCTCTGCGTGGGCGTCACGCCGATCGCGTGGCCCCGCTGCATCAGTGGAGAGTTAGGCAGGTGCAGTTACAGGCCCGTTAATGCCGTCGCATCGAATGCCGGAACGTGTCGGTCCGGCGGTCGCTTATCGGCCGTCGTCGACGGCCCTTGCCGGCGAAAGCTTGACGCTGGCGGCGGTGGCGCACACTCTCCGGCCGGATCCGAGGACGCCGGTCGCCCGTGGCCGGCTGGTCGGGCGGCGGTCCGGAGTACGGCGATGCAGAGACCCACGGCCTTCCCCTCGTACCCGGGCTTCCCCGGTTTCGGGACGCCGCTGCGGCGCTTCGGAAACGCGACCCGGGCGACCCAGACCCTCGGGATCGAGTGGCTCGACGCGGCCAAGAAGGCCGCGGACGATCTACGAGCAACCTGGGCGGCGCTCGCGGCGGCCCGCAGCCCGGCCGAAGTCCTGGCCATCCAGACCGCGTATCTCCACCGGGCCGGCGAGCGGATCGCGGCTCGCTCGGCCCTGGCCGGCAACACGGTGCTGGCCCTGGCCGGCGACCTTCTGCCGTCGAAGAGGCCCTCGGGGGAGGCGGCCGGTTCCGGACACGCGCATTAGTGTCCCGGTACCCGCACGGGCGACGCGCCTGCGGGGCGGACAAGTGCGCACAGGCGTCTGGCGAAGTCGGCTCACCGTCTGTAGATTAGCCACCGTGGAGCTGAGCGCTGCTCCCGACAGGCCAGGACAGAATCGGCCGTCAGGGCCGGCGACGCCCGCTCCAATCAAGGGATCGGTTCGACGCACATGACACAGGTCCCCATGCAGGGCACCGCGAGTTCGACGAAGGGGCATTGGCCGGCGCGCTTCGCGGTCACGGCATCCGGTTCGCGCGCCCCCGGGGGTGACGACCGGTCCAACACCGCGATCATCACCCGCACGAAGCCGCGGACCAAGCGGCCGAGCCTGTACCGGGTACTCCTTCTGAACGACGATTATACGCCGATGGAGTTCGTGGTCCTGGTGGTCGAGCGGTTCTTCAACAAGAGCCACGAGGACGCCTACCACATCATGATGCACGTGCATCAGAACGGGGTCGGCGAGTGCGGCGTCTTCACCTACGAGGTGGCGGAGACCAAGGTGACGCAGGTCATGGACTTCGCGCGCAAACACCAACATCCTCTCCAGTGCGTTATGGAAAAGAAATAGGCGCCGCTCGCGGTAGGCACCCACACAGAGGCCCGCTTTGCCAAGCTTCTCACGCAGCCTAGAACAAGCTCTCCACCGCGCCCTGGCGCTCGCGGGAGAGCGCCGGCACGAATACGCGACGCTGGAGCACCTCCTGCTCGCCCTCGTGGACGATCAGGATGCGGCCGCGGTCATGCGCGCCTGCAACGTCGAGATCGACACGCTCAAGCGCAGCTTGGTCGATTACGTCGATACGGAACTCTCCAACCTCACCGGCGACGGACGGCAGGACGCCAAGCCGACGGCGGGATTCCAGCGCGTGATCCAGCGCGCTGTGATCCACGTCCAGTCCTCCGGCCGCGAGGAGGTCACGGGGGCCAACGTGCTGGTGGCGATCTTCGCCGAGCGCGAGAGCCACGCCGCCTACTTCCTGCAGGAGCAGGACATGACCCGCTACGACGCGGTCAACTACATCAGCCACGGCATCGCCAAGCGGCCGGGCGCCTCCGAGGCGAAGCCCGTGCGCGGCGCCGAGGACGAGGGCGCGGCCGAGCGCCCGAGCGACGAGGGCGATCCCCGCGGCGGCGCGAAGAAGAAGGGCGATGCGCTCGACGCCTACTGCGTCAACCTCAACAAGAAGGCGCGCGACGGCAAGATCGACCCGCTGATCGGCCGCGAGAGCGAGGTCCAGCGGACGATCCAGGTCCTCTGCCGCCGGCAGAAGAACAACCCGCTGCTCGTGGGCGATCCCGGTGTCGGTAAGACCGCGATCGCCGAGGGTCTGGCGCGCAAGATCATCCAGCACGAGGTGCCGGAGGTCCTGGCCGACGCGACCGTGTTCTCCCTCGACATGGGCACGCTGCTCGCCGGCACCCGCTACCGGGGCGACTTCGAGGAGCGCCTCAAGCAGGTGATGAAGGAGATCGAGGCGCATCCGAACGCCATCATGTTCATCGACGAGATCCATACGGTGATCGGCGCCGGTGCGACCTCGGGCGGGGCCATGGACGCGTCGAACCTGCTGAAGCCCGCTCTGGCCTCCGGCACCCTGCGCTGCATCGGCTCGACCACCTACAAGGAGTACCGCCAGTACTTCGAGAAGGACCGCGCCCTCGTGCGCCGGTTCCAGAAGATCGACGTCAACGAGCCGTCGATCCCGGACACGATCGAGATCGTCAAGGGCCTGCGGCCGTACTTCGAGGAGTTCCACAAGCTCAAGTACACGACCGAGGCCGTGAAGGCCGCGGTGGAGCTGTCGGCCCGCTACATCAACGACCGCAAGCTGCCCGACAAGGCGATCGACGTGATCGACGAGACCGGCGCCTCGCAGATGCTGGTGCCGGAGGCGCGCCGCAAGCGCACCATCGGCATCAAGGAGATCGAGGCGACCATCGCCACGATGGCCCGGATCCCGCCGAAGACCGTCTCCAAGGACGACGCGGTGGTGCTCCAGCACCTGACCGAGAACCTGAAGCGCGTGGTCTACGGTCAGCCGAACGCCATCGAGGCCCTGACCTCGGCGATCAAGCTGGCGCGGGCCGGCCTGCGCGACCCGGACAAGCCGATCGGCTCGTACCTGTTCGCCGGCCCGACCGGCGTCGGCAAGACCGAGGCCGCCAAGCAGCTCGCCTCGTCCCTCGGCGTCGAGATGCTGCGCTTCGACATGTCGGAATACATGGAGCGCCACACGGTGAGCCGCCTGATCGGCGCGCCCCCCGGCTACGTGGGCTTCGACCAGGGCGGCTTGCTCACCGACGGGATCGACCAGCACCCGCACTGCGTGCTCCTGCTCGACGAGATCGAGAAGGCGCATCCGGACCTGTTCAACATCCTGCTGCAGGTGATGGACCACGGGAAGCTCACCGACCACAACGGCAAGCAGGTCGATTTCCGCAACGTCATCATCATCATGACCACCAACGCGGGCGCCTCGGACCTGGCGAAGTCGGCCTACGGCTTCACCCAGACGAAGCGCACGGGCGACGACGTCGAGGCGATCAACAAGCTGTTCGCGCCGGAATTCCGCAACCGCCTCGACGCGATCATCTCCTTCGGCCATCTCCCGAAGGACGTGGTGGCGAAGGTGGTGGACAAGTTCGTCCTCCAGCTCGAGGCGCAGCTCGCCGACCGCAACGTCACGATCGAGCTCTCGGACGAGGCGCGCGAGTGGCTGGTCGAGCACGGCTACGACGACGCGATGGGCGCGCGCCCGATGGCCCGGCTGATCCAGTCGACCATCAAGACGCCGCTCGCCGACGAGGTGCTGTTCGGTAAGCTGAAGGATGGCGGTGCGGTCCGGGTGGTCGTGCGCAAGCCGGAGGATGCCGAGGCCAAGGCCGGTGCGAAGGACAGCCTGGGCTTCGACTTCCCGGCCGGCCCGGTCACGCCGAAGCCCGAGAAGGACGTGACCAACGCCGCCAAGCGCCACAAGCGCGCGAAGCCCCGCACCGCGGCGCGGAAGAAGACGCCGAAGGACAACAAGGGCGGTGGCGGCAGCTCGGGTGGCGGCATCCGGACCGTGCCGAAGGTGCCACTCGTGCGCGCCTAATGGTGTGCACGCCGGCCGGTGGCCTTCCGGAGGAGGGTTCGCCGGTCTATGACCGCCGCGACGCGAATGCGCCGCGGCGAGGAGGCGCCCGATGACTGACAATCTGCACGAGGGACCTCTGTCCCCCGTCGCGCAGCCGGCGGCGCCCCCCAAGAAGCTCACCCGGCGCGAGGAGCGCCGGCGCCGGCGCCAGCGGCGTCGACGCGGCGAGGAGGTGCTTGCCTGGGTGCTCGTGCCGCTGATCTGCGTGGGCATCTATCTGGGCATCAGCGCGGGCTTCGACTTCTTCGGCACCTCGCCGGGTCAGGTCTGGGACCAACTGATGCAGGTCAAGGCCATGATGGAGAAGCGCTCGGCCAGCCAGGGCGCGCGCGGATAGCGCGTCGCCCCGCTCTGCGCGCGGGGGGCGACGCCCTCCGGGACGGATCCGAGCGGGCGCGCCATGACACCGACCCGACGCACCATCCTCGCTTCGATGGTTCTGGCGGCCCCGGCGATCCGGGCGCGCGCCCGGGGCGGATCCGTGGTGATCGTTGGTGCCGGCGCGGCCGGGCTCGCGGCCGCCTCGACCCTGCGGGCGGCCGGGCAGAGCTTCACCCTCGTCGAGGCGCGGGACCGGATCGGCGGACGTGCCTTCACCGACAGGACCCTCGGCCCCGATTGCCCCTTCGATGCCGGGGCCGAGTATATCCATTGGGCCGAGCGCAATCCCTGGGCGCCCATCGCCCGGGCGTCCGCGGCCCCTATCGCCCGCGAGGACGGGTGGGCGCGCCAACTCGTCATCGATGGCAGGGCCGCCAGCGCGGCCGAGACGGCGGCGCGCCGCGCCGGCTTCTCCGGGCTCGACGCGCTCCTCGTCCCGAAGGGCGGCGATACCTCCCTGGCGGACGCGGCCCGGGTCGGCGGCCCGGACGCGGTCCAGGCTGCGGCGGGCCTGAGCCGTCTGTCCCTCGGCGAGGATCCCGAGCGGGTGTCGGCCGTCGATTACGATCGCCTCTGGTCCGGCTCCGATCTGTGGGTCGACGGCTACGGCGATCTGGTGGCGCGGCATTTCGGGGATCTGCCGGTGAGCCTCGGCTGTCCGGTGCAGGCGATCGACTGGTCGGGCCGCGAGGTCCGGGTCGAGACGCGGCGCGGTCCCCTCGCGGCGGCGGCCGTGATCGTCACGGTTCCGGTGGGCGTGCTGAGAGCCGGAACGCTCACGTTCACGCCGGCACTTCCGGACCCGACCCGGACGGCGCTCGACGGTCTGCGGATGGGCGCCTACACCAAGATCGGCCTGCGCCTCGATCCCGCGCGGCTCGACACGGCCGCGCTGGGCGACGCCGTCTCGGTGGCCACCGGCGGCCCGACGATCTACTTCGAGATGAAGCCCTTCGGCCGTCCGCTGGCGGTGGCCAATCTCGGCGGCGATCTGGCGCGGGATCTGTGCCGGGCGGGTGAAGCCGCCGCCGTGGCGCTGGCCACCGAGCGCCTCGCCGCGATCTTGGGGGCGGACGCCCGGGAGGCCGTCGTGGCCGGACGGCTGGCGGGCTGGTGGACGGATCCGCAGGCGCAGGGATCGTACTCCATCGTGGCCCCCGGCCATGCGGAATCCCGCGACCGCCTGCGCGAACCGGTGGGTGGGCGTGTCTTCTTCGCCGGGGAAGCTCTGGCCGGCGGCGGGGCCATGACGGTCGGCGGGGCGACGCTCGACGGCGCGCGTGCCGCGCGGGCAGTGTTGACGGCCCTCGGCCTCTGACGCGAAGCGGCTTGCGGCACCGCGACGCCGTCAGGAACCGCCTTCGGCGCGCCTCGCTCCCTCACCCGGGCGGCGTCGGCGGTCCCGCGGCCGCACGGTGCCGGATCGCCGCGACCGCCAGGGGCTCCGCGCGTCCGCGCAGGCTATGGGCGCCGAGTGCCTCCGCGGTCAGGTCGTCGGGCAGCGGGCCGATCCGGGCGAGGAGATCGGCCGACACGAGGACATGGACCCCCAGGGTCTTCGACAGGGCCTCCAGCCGCGCCGTGGTGTTCACGACGTCGCCGAAATACGCGATCTTGTGGCGTTCGAGGCCGATCTCGGCGGTCACCACTGGGCCGCAATGGAGCGCCGCGCGGAATTCCGGCACCTGCCCGAAGCGGGCGCGCCAGCTGTCCGCGTCGTCGGCGAGACGCGCGGCGAACTCGAACACGCAGCGCAGGCAGGCCGCGTCGCGCAGGCCCCGATCCATGGTCCAGGTCACCAGCGCCAGATCGCCGATGTAATCGTCGATCGAGCCGCGGGCGCGCGCCACCGGGAGCGCCAGGGCGTTGAAGACCTGGCCGAGATAGGCCTGGGCGGCCCGGTCTCCGTAGCGGTCGGCGAAACGCGTGGACCCGGTCACGTCGAGGAACAGGAAGATCCGTTCCTCGCTGATCGGCCGGTGGTAGCGCCCGATCAGCAGGTTGGCGAACACGCTGGGACCGATCAGGTCGCGGACCCGGAACACGAACACCATCAGGGCCGAGATCGCGAGGGCGTAGAGCAGGCCGGATTGCGACATCAGCATCGCGTTCCGCTCGCTGTACATGAAGCGGAACAGCTGGTTCAGCACCGTGCTGGCGACCGCGTTCCCGGCCACGATGAACGCGATGTAGAGGGCGACCGTGGCGATCAGGAACAGCGGCGTCGCGAGGGCGCGGATGCGGTCGCGCAGGTCGGGCATCAGGAGCCGGCGCTCGTAGAGCAGGATCGGCGTGCCGATGATCGCACCGCGGATCGCCGTGCCGGTCAGCGGCCCAACTGCGAAGATCGCCCCGTAGAGCACCCCCGACAGCGCCCCCAGGCCGGGCGCCACCAGGAAGAACCAGAGCGGGCCGGCACGCATGCGGCGTCTCCCGCCAGGCGGTCCCCTAATCCAACCGGAGGGCGTGGACGGAGAAAAGCTGCTCCGGGTCCGTCCAGACCTTCAGCCACGTCCAGCCCGCCCGCTCGGTGAGCGCCCGGAAGGTCGCGACCGTGTACTTGTAGCTGCTCTCGGTATGGATGGTCTCGCCCGCCGCGAAGGCGAAGGTGTCGGAGCCGATCCGCACGGCCTGCGCGTCCCGGGCGACGAGGTGCATCTCGATCCGCGAGGCGTCGGTGTTGAACACCGCCCGATGGCTGAAGGCCTCGGGCTCGAAGCGGCCGGCCAGCTCGCGGTTGATCCGGGTGAGGAGGTTGAGGTTGAAGGCGGCCGTGACGCCCTGCGCGTCGTCGTAGGCGGTCTCCAGGATCGCCGCGTCCTTCACGAGGTCGACGCCGACGATCATGTGCGCGCCCGGCCCCAGGATCCGCCCGAACCGGTGCAGAAGCTCCTGGGCCTCGTGGGGATCGAAATTGCCGATGGTCGACCCCGGGAAGAAGCCGGCGCGGGGCAGGCCGTCGAGGCTTCCGGGCAGGTCGAAGTCGCGGGTGAAATCGGCCACCACCGGCTCGACCCGCAGGTCCGGGAAGTCACCGCGCAGGCCCGCCGCCTGTCCGCGCAGGAACTCGCCCGAGACGTCCACCGGCACGTAGGCGGCCAGCGTGTCGAGATGGCCGAGCAGGCGGCGGAGCTTGACCGTCGAGCCGCTGCCGAACTCCACGAGGGCCGCATGGGGCGGCAGCAGAGCCGCGATCTCCGGGCCGCTGGACTCGAGGATGCCGATCTCCGTGCGGGTCGGATAATATTCCGGCAGTTGCGTGATCGCCTCGAAGAGTGCGGATCCGGCCGCGTCGTAGAAGTATTTCGGCGAGAGCGCCTTCTGGGGTTTCGTCAGACCGGCCCGGACGTCGTCGAGGAAGGTCAGGGGCGTCGTTTCGAGGGCAACCGGCGTCGCCTCGGCGAAGGTGGGCTTGATGGTCAAGGTCGGCTCCGGGGCGCGTCAGGCGGCATCGGCGAGGCGCAGGCCCGTGAACTGCCAGCGCTGGTGCGGGTAGAAGAAGTTGCGATACGGCAGGCGGGCATGGCCCTCTGACGTCGCCACCGATGAGCCGCGCAGCACGAACTGGTTGGCCATGAACTTGCCGTTGTACTCGCCGAGCGCCCCCGCGAGCGGTCGGTAGCCCGGATAGGCCACGTAGGCGCTGCGCGTCCATTGCCAGACGAGGCCGAAGGCATCCGGCAGGCCGCCGTCCCGGGCTGCGACCTCCCACTCGAACTCGGTGGGCAGGAAGCGGCCGGCCCAGCGGGCATAGGCATCGGCCTCGTAGTAGCTGATGTGGGTTACGGGCGCGTCGAGATCCACGGGGCGCTCGCCCGCGAGCGTCATGGTCGCCCAGGCCTTCCCCTCGCGTCGCCAGTAGCCGGGAGCCTCCCAGCCCTCCCCCGGGCCGGCGTACCAGCCGTCCGAGAGCCACAGCTCCGGCTTGGCGTAGCCGCCGTCCTCCATGAAGGCGAGCCACTGGCGATTGGTCACCAGAGCCCGGTCGATGCGGCCGGCCGGGATCAGCGTCTCGTGGCGCGGCGACTCGTTGTCGAACGAGAACCCCTCCCCCGCATGCCCGATCCAGGCGATCTGCCGATCGAGCTGGACCTGACCGGACTGCGCCGCCGCGCGCGGGAAGCGCCAGGACGGATCGTAGGCGGGGTTCAGCGGGTTCTGCGCGAAAGCGTGCAGGATGTCGGTGAGGAGGAGTTCCTGGTGCTGCTGCTCGTGGTAGAGCCCGATCTCCAGGATCGGCAGCAGCGCCTCGAGGGCACGCTCGGAGGCCTGACCCAGCAGGGCCTCGACGGCGCGGTCGACATGGGCGCGGTAGGCCGCGACTTCCGCCATGGTCGGGCGGGTGATCATGCCCCGCTGGATGCGCGGCTGCCGGGGGCCGGCCGCCACATAGTACGAGTTGAACAGGTAGTGCAGCCGCGCGTCGTAGATGGCGTAGCCCGGCAGGTGCTCGCGCAGCAGGAACTGCTCGAAGAACCACGTGACGTGAGCCCGGTGCCACTTGGTCGGACTGGCATCGGCCATGGACTGGACCTGCTGGTCCTCCGGCGAGAGCGGCGCGGCGCGGCGTTCGGTCTCGCTCCGGACCTGCCGGAAGGCGGCGATCCAGGCGGCGCGGTCGATCGGCCGAGCGGTCACGGGCGGTGGCGGAAACGCCGGTGCTCCGGACTCGCGCGTTTCGTGCGGTCGCAGTGCGGCCGTCGCTGCCATGGCGATCTTCCCCTGTCTCGGGCATCCGCGAGAACCGTCTCCTCGATTCCCGCCTTGGTCGCAGAAGATATGATCTGGCCGGGCTCCGACAACCTCCGCTGCTGCGGAGGCCGGTCGGCGCGACGACGCAGGGTTCGGTTCGCCGCGCCGACGCGGCGATTAACGGAACGGGTTGGGGATCGCGGGTCTTTCTTGTGCCGCAGTGAGACCGCCTTAACCCTCCACCCCGAGATTTTGGGACGCTCTATGAGGAGTCTTGGGTTCTGATGCGGATCGATCTGATGGCCGGGGCCAGCCTGTCCGCCGCGGCGCTGCGCGCCGCCGCCGAGCCGACCATCCTGGTGTTCGACTCCGGACTCGGCGGCCTGACCGTCCTCGACGCCGTGCGACGCGCCCGCCCGGATGCCCGCTACGTCTATGTCGGCGACGATGCCGCCTTTCCCTATGGCCGGCTCGGCGAGGCGACCCTCATTGCCCGCGTCCTCGTCGTGATGGAGCGTCTGATCGCGATCCACCGGCCCGACCTCGTGGTGATCGCCTGCAACACCGCCTCGACGCTGGTGCTTCCGGCCCTGCGCCAGCGCTTCACAACGCCCTTCGTGGGGGTCGTGCCGCCGATCAAGCCGGCGGCCGAAGCGACGCGCTCCCGCCTCGTGACGCTCCTGGCGACGCCGGGCACCGTGGCGCGCTCCTACACGCGCGACCTGATCGCGACTTATGCCGGCGCCTGCGCGGTGACGTTGGTCGGCTCGCAGAACCTCGCCGGTTTCGCGGAAGCCGAACTCGCCGGCACACCCGTTGACGACGATGTCCTGGTCGCCGAGATCGCCCCCTGCTTCGTGACCGAGGCGGACGGACGGCGCACCGACGTGGTCTGCCTCGCCTGCACCCACTACCCGTTGTTGCTGCCCCGCCTCGAGGCCGCGGCTCCCTGGCCGGTAACCTGGATCGATCCGGCCCCGGCCATCGCCCGGCGCGTCGTGCAACTGATCGGCCCCGCGCCCCGTGCGGCGGACCGGCACGGCGCCGCGCTCGGCGCCTTCACGGCCGGCTCCTGCCTCACCGATGCCCTGCGGACAGCCCTCGCGGGCCGCGGGATCGGCGAGGTCGCCGTCGAGCCGATCCCGCTGCCGATGCAGTAGCCCGCCGGCACGCCGAATGACGCTGACGAACGCGTGAGACCTGTCTTGCGTCCTTGCCAAGGTGGCGAGACGAGTCTCTCATCACGCCGATTCGAAAGGATACACTGAATTCGGGAGGCCCGGATGGCCAGACATGCTTGGGTGCTTGCGGTCCTCCTGGGGCTCTGGATAGGACCGGTCGCACCGGCCCGGGCCTGTGGCGATGGCGAGGCGCCGGTCGCCTGCGACGACCCGAGCCCCAATAGATTTGCGTCCTGGATGCTCGGGCGCGTCGACCGGGCCTTGAAGGCCGACAGGACCCGGGCGCTTCAGGACTTCTCTGGCGGCACCCGCGGCTTCCGCACCGCCGACACCTACGTGTTCTGTATCGGTCCGGACGGCGTGATGAGCGCGCATCCCAACCCGATCCTGAACGGCCACGACGTGCGGGATCTGCACGATTCGACCGGCAACCACTTCATCCGCACGATGCTGACTACGGCCAAGTCCGGGCAGATCTCGGTGATCCGCTACCGGTTTCCCAAGCCCGGAAGCACTGTCGAAGAGCCCAAGACCACCTACTATACCAGGGCCGGCGACCAGATCTGCGCGGTCGGCGTGTACGATGCCGACGTCGCGGCGCCGGCAGGCGTGACGCCCGAGGGGCGCGTCGCCCTGCTCCGCCAGCGGCTCGACGGTCAGATCCCGAGCAGTGCCCGCGCGGATTGGACGGCCTTCCTGGAAGCGTTGAATGCGCAAGGTGACGAGAAGGCCACGGCGATCGCCAAGGCGCGGCGCGACCTGAAGGCGGCGGCGACCGCCCTGGATCAGGCTGGCACCGGAACGACCGCGCAGTAGACCGGTCAGCGACGCGGTCTTAGGTCCTCCCGACCGCGTCGCGCGCCGTCGTCGCGCAGGTCATCGGGATCGGTGCAACGGGCCGTGCTGTCAGGCTCCGCCCGGTCGATGCAAACGGCCGGTCCGCGTGCCCGCGCGCCGGTCAGGCGTCTCAGCGGAGGGTGTGGCTGCCGACAGTCGGTGTGGCCATCGTCGGCGAGGCGGACGCGTCGGCCTCGGCGGGAACGATCAGGTGGACGAACAACATCCCGGCGGCGACGATCAGCGCGAGCGCCACGATGCGCCACAACTCCAGGATCGGTCCCTGGGGCGGAGCCTTCTGGGACGTCGTGTTCGTCTCGCTCGGCATCGCTCTCGTTTCCCTGCCTCTTCTGAACTGGATCGGACACCCGGGCGGTGAACGCTTCGTAAAGGCCGCCACCGATCGCGGTCCCGGTCCGGTGCCGCGACGGTCGTGACGCGCGCAGAGGTCGGAATGATGGCGAGAGTGCGCAGGAATCGGATCCTCTCGGTCCACCGGCCGCGGATTGTGGGCCCGGTATCTCAAGCGGCGATCTCGGACACGATTTCGATCTCGCAGCTGTCGGCACGCAGGCGCCAATCGATCACATGCGCCCGCTCGCACAGCAAGGCCTTGGCCTTCCATTCGGCCGTGACCTCGGAGCGGGCGCGGACCAGGACCGTCCGCTGTCGGACGCGGTACTCGTGGCCGGCATCGTCCGCCACGGTCTTGTAGAAGGTGACGCGATAGGCGTGCATCGTGCGGTCTCCGTTTCGATGCGGGCGATCGTCGGCAAGCAGCACGTCCGCCGCCTTGATCTGGCGCAAGGCCTCCGCCGAAACGGGCCGCCGCGACCCCGGTGCGAAATCAGATGTCGATAGCCGAATAACCGCCGAGACTAAGCATTGATTGCCCTTGCTCAAATGGTCTAGCTTGATTCGCGGTCGTTCGCGGCCCTGATCGGCCCGCGGCGGGTCTCCAGAACGGGAGGACCTGATGTTCGAAAGCATCTTCTGGGGCGCGGCGCTCGTCGCGTTGATCGGGTCGGCTGCGCTGGTGGCCATCGGAGCGAGTCTCCAGCCGCGCCACGGCCGGCGGAACACGCTGGATCCGCGCCTGACGGACCCGCGCCGGACCTTCGGCCGAAAGCGGTTTCGGGGGCGAGCGCCACGGGCCATGAGGCGCCTCGGCCCGCTTCAGCTGCGGTGAGCGCCGCTGCACCGGGAACGTCCCGCTCCTGGTGCCGGTCCGCGTAATCGCTCCGGATCGTCGGCGCGCAGCGCTGGTCCGCGAGCTGCAGCCCAGGGACACGGCGAGATCGAAGCCAGCCAGGATGGCGCTGCGGCGCGGTCGACCGCGTGGAAGCGGGTCGCGATACGGCACGGCGACCGTGAGCCGGCGGATTTCGGCCGGCCCCGCGCCGCGACCGGGCCGGCCGGCTGATCAGGGCCGCCGGGCGGCAGGCTCTGAGCGGCGGCAGATTGTTCTTGGGGGGGCGGATCGGCTTGGCTCCTTCGTCCGTTGTGCCTGCCGGGCGGTCTCGCGCCCGGCGGTCACGCCAACCTCTCGATCCGGACACGACATGCTGGCTTGGTTCCGTGCGTTGATGCCGAGGGAGGACCGGTTCTTCGATCTCTTCGAGCGTCATGCCGCGACCCTCGTCGACGGCGCGGCCTCGCTCCGGGCTCTGCTCGACGGCACGGAAGCCGTGCCGGTGGCCTACGCCGCCCTCGCGGCCCAGGAGGATGCGGCGGACACGATCACCCGGGAGGCGCTCCTGGCGGTGCGGCGGACCTTCATCACGCCCTTCGACCGCGGCGACATCCAGGCCCTGGTCGGCTCCCTCGACGATGCCATCGACCAGATGCTCAAGACCGCCAAGGCGGTTCAGCTGTTCGAGGTGACCACCTTCGATCCGGCGATGCGCGAGATGGGGGCGGTCATTCAGGAGGCGGCGCAGGTCACTGCCGAGGCCCTGCCGAAGCTGCGGGCGCTCGGCGAGAACGCCACGGTGCTGAACGGCCTCACCGAGCGCGTCATCGAGCTGGAGGGCCGCGCCGACGACCTACACAACGACGGCCTCAAAGCCCTGTTCAAGGCGTCCGGGCGGGACCCGATGGCCTTCCTCGTGGGATCCGAACTCTACGGCCACCTGGAGAAGGTCATGGATCGGTTCGAGGATGTGGCGAATCAGATCAGCAGCATCGTCGTCGAACATGTCTGAGCCACAGGCCTCTCCGTGACGTTCCTCGTCGTCCTCATCGCCCTGGCGCTGGTCTTCGATTTCCTGAACGGGTTGCACGACGCCGCGAATTCCATCGCCACCATCGTGTCGACGCGGGTCCTGGCACCCCGCTACGCCGTGTTCTGGGCGGCCTTCTTCAACTTCGTGGCCTTCCTGGTGTTCGGGCTGCACGTCGCCGGGACGGTGGGCTCGGGCATCATCGACGTCGCTTCCGTCGACGACCGGGTGATCCTCGGAGCGCTCGGCGGTGCCATCACCTGGAACCTGATCACCTGGTATGCCGGTATTCCGTCATCGAGCTCTCACGCCCTGATCGGCGGCCTGCTCGGCGCCGGGATCGCCAAGGCCGGGTTGGGCGTGATCGTCTGGCCGGGTGTTCTGGCCACCAGCGCCGCCATCATCCTCTCCCCGGCTCTCGGCTTCGCCCTCGGCCTCGTGCTGATGCTGGCCGTCTCGTGGATCTTCGTCCGCTCGACGCCGCACGCCGTGGATCGGGTGTTCCGGGGCCTGCAATTCGTCTCGGCCTCGCTCTACTCGCTCGGCCATGGCGGCAACGACGCCCAGAAGACCATGGGGATCATCGCGGCCCTGCTCTACGCCCACGGCGAGAGCGGAGCCTTCCACGTGCCGCTCTGGGTGGTGCTGTCCTGCCAGACCGCCATGGCGCTGGGCACCCTGCTGGGCGGATGGCGCATCGTCCACACGATGGGCTCGAAGATCACCCGCCTGTCGCCCATGCAGGGTTTCTGTGCCGAGACCGGGGGCGCCATCACCCTGTTCGCCGCGACGGCGTTCGGGATCCCGGTCTCGACAACCCATACGATCACCGGTGCCATCGTCGGCGTCGGGGCGGCCCGCCGGGTGTCGGCCGTCCGCTGGAACGTGGCGCAGGGCATCGTGGTCGCATGGGTGATCACGATGCCGGCCGCGGCCCTCGTCGCGGCCCTGACCTATGCCGCCTCCGGCTTCATCCTGCCGTCCTAGGACCGGCGCCGGACCGCATCCCCGGACGGCCGGCGGCGTCCCGCCCGTCGCCGCCCGCGTGCAGGACGTTCCCGGCAGGGAAGCGGTGACCGCCCTCCCCCGCGCTCGCCGCCGATCCGCTCGCGCGTTCGAGCCTGCCGGCCCGGCCTGTGTGCGCTAGATGCTCCTCCGCAGGCACGGAGTTCTCCATGAAGACCTATACCATCGCGGCGATTCCGGCCGACGGCATCGGCGTCGAGGTCATCGCGGCCGGCATCGAGGCCCTCGACGCCCTCGCCGCCAAGGACGGGACGTTCCGGTTCCGGTTCGACCACTTCGACTGGGGGTCCGACTATTACAAGACGCATGGCGTGATGATGCCCGCCGACGGCCGCGACCGGATCCGCGACCATGACGCGATCTTCTTCGGCGCGGTGGGCGCGCCGGACGTGCCCGACCACATCAGCCTTTGGGGCCTGCGCCTCGCGATCTGTCAGCCCTTCGACCAGTACGCGAATGTCCGTCCGACCCGCATCCTGCCGGGCATCACCAGCCCCTTGCGTCACGTCTCGGGACCGGAACTCGACTGGGTGATCGTGCGGGAGAACTCGGAGGGCGAATATGCCGGCGTCGGCGGCCGGGTCCACCAGGGGCATCCGAACGAGGTCGCCACGGACGTCTCGATGATGACCCGCTCGGGCGTCGACCGGATCATCCGCTATGCATTCCGGCTGGCGCAGAGCAGGCCCCGTAAGCTCCTGACGGTGGTCACCAAGTCGAACGCCCAGCGCCACGCCATGGTGATGTGGGACGAGATCGCCGCCGAGGTCGCCCGGGACTTCCCCGACGTCACCTGGGACAAGATGCTGGTCGATGCCATGACGATGCGCATGGTCGTGAAGCCCGGCACCCTCGACACGATCGTGGCGACGAACCTCCACGCCGACATCCTGTCGGATCTCGCGGCGGCACTCGCGGGCTCCCTCGGCATCGCCCCCACGGCCAACATCAATCCGGAGCGCACCTTCCCGTCGATGTTCGAGCCGATCCACGGCTCGGCCTTCGACATTGCCGGCAAGGGCATCGCCAATCCGATCGCGACGTTCTGGACGGCGTGTCAGATGCTGGACCATCTCGGCGAGGCGCAGGCGGCCGCACGGCTGATGCGCGCGGTCGAGCGCGTCACCGCGGATCCGGGCCTGCACACCCCGGATCTGGGCGGCACGGCGACGACGCGACAGGTCACCGAGGCGGTCATCGCGGCGATCCGAGGCGACAACGCCTGAGGTGGCCGGCCTCGGGCGCGCCGCCGGGAGACCGCGAGCCCCGTCGACGGTTTGGCCGGAGGCGACGCCGATCCTTGGACGGACGCGCGCCGGCGCCTGCGGGCCGGAGGTGCCCCGGGCTTCAGGGGATCGCGCGCGCGAGGCCCGGGGTGGGGGTGCCGCAGGCCCGACAGAAGCGCTCGAAGGTGCTCTTGCGTTGCGCACAGGACGGGCAATGGGCGAAGATGCCGAGCCCGCAATGGGGGCAGAAGTTGGTGCTGGCGTCGTCGAGGGCGATCGGCCGTTCGCAGCCGGGGCAGGCCTTCTTGGCGAGCCGGGCCAGGGCTTGGTCGGTGGCGATCTCGGTGCGCCGTTCCGCGTCCGGACGGGACTCCACGGCGGCCTGCCGCGCGCGATAGGCGTGGAGCGCGCCGATCGCGGCACGACCGGCGACCAGCGTCGCGATCACGCCGACGCCGTACTGCACGTATCCGCCGTAGCTCGGCAGGTAGGGCACGAGTTCGACGAAGAACGCGAAGGCTGCCGCGAAGGCAAACCCCCAGACGAACGGCCAGTTGCGCGTGTGTCGCCGCTTGAGCAGGAGCCATCCGGCGAGCGCCAGCAGCGGCAGCGTCAGGCCGAGCCGATAGGCGAAGACGCGCAGCTCCTGACCGCGCTGGGCCGCATCGAGCCGTTCCTGGGCCGCGGTCCGCAGGGCGCCGTCCGCCTGGACCTGCGCGGATTCGCGCTCGGACAGGTCGAGCCCGGTCCGGGCCGAGGTGGCGAGTCGCTCCTCGATGGTGCGCTCGGCGGCTTTCAGGGCGTCGAGCTGCTGCGTCCGCGCGATCAGGCCGGGATCCTGGTCGACCCGCTGGGTGGCGTCCCGGGTCTTCAGCCAATTGGCGAAGGTTTCGCGCGCGCCCTCGGAGGCGGCCTGGGCTGCCTCGAGGGCGAGCTGATCCTGCTCGACCCGCCGGCGGTTGTCGTCCTGGTCGCGACGGATCTGTTTCAGGGCCTCTGCCGAGGTCCGTCCCTGGTCGGTGTCGAGGAATTGGTCGAGGGTGTAGCGCTGCTCGACCTGCGGCAGGTCGCCGACGACCAGGGATCCCAGCCCGATGAGGAACCACGCGAAGACCAGCGCGACGAGCCAGAGCGCCAGGGTGAACCAGCGTTCGGAGAGCCTAGAACCGGACCGCACGCGAATCGACCTCGCCGAAAACCGAAGCGGGCTCTTATACCAAACGGCGGTTAGGGCGACTGACGGGTTTACGCAGCGTCGACGGCGGTGATCTCCTGCGGTGGACCGGACGGGTTCGCCATGTCCGCTACCGTGCCGCTGCGTGAGGACTTTTGTGCTGATGCCCTGAGGCGGCTGGCCTGTACGAGTCGGTATGCGCGGTCAAGGCGCTGGGCTTTAACACGTTGTCGGCCCGCCCGTTCCGCCGTGAGCCGGATCCAGCTGCGCTGACGGTGTTCAATAACCTGCCAGCCGTCCGCGCAGGTCTGCCGCCGGTCACGGCGGTTAGACTCTGATGTCAGGACGAGGCCCGAAACGGTCAGACGAACACTCTGCCTCGACGTTGGGCGCGGCGCTGGACACGGTCCGCAGCGCCCAGAGACCAACGCACGGCCGACGCTTGCATAATTGGCTCGATCTGTCCCGAGAAGGGCCAGGGCGCCGGCCTCGTGCTGCCCCGTTGCGACAGCGAGGCGATGAGCCTGCATCCGGCCGAGATCAGCCGCGGCGTTGCCCCTCGGTCCCATGCAGTCCCGATCCTGGAGGATGCCGGCGCGACAACCGGCTCGGCGACCGGATCTTCGCCTCCCATGACGACATCATCGACGGCTGCTGCGACGCTTGGAATTGGCTGATCGCGTAGTCGTGGAAGATCATGTCTCTCGGCCTGCGGGACCCGGCCTATCGGCTATGATCAGCGCCGAATGGTATGAGGGATCACCCGGACTCCCACGCCTCACCGCGCAGGTGAAATCTCCGTCCGCGTCGCTGCGCTCGAACGACAACGCTCACAGGCAGTCCGGCATTCGGGGCTTAGCCCACGGCTTCAGGCAATCGCTAGGGAAATCCTCGATTCACGACGGATTTGAAATGGTGTGAAATTTCTTGTTGTGTATAGGCCATTTTTGGCTTGAATATTTAAGATGACTCCAATGCCTATTTTTGAATATCGCATCGCGTATCCGCGGCTCTAAATAAACTGCAAATGCGTATCCTAATACCATCACCAGAATGATCATGGCGAAGCAAGTGTACACATTATTACCAACCGTTTTATAGGCAAAGCCGAGCATCCATCCTCCAAAAATCTGATTTATCAAATAAATTGGATATGTCGCGAGGCCGATGCGCCGGACAAATTTCGTCAACCGGCTGTCGATTGTTGCGCGTCTTTCAAAGTATAAAGCCAAAGATACGAGCGCGACCGCAAGGATAAAGAACATGATCGGTATCAAGCTACTCTGACCGAATTCGTTGACCGCTTTAAGATCCAAGCAAGCTAAATGTATGTGGAACGCCGCAACAAAAATCGAGGTGAATAAAAGGAAGCAGCGCTGATTACTTTGACCCGTCGAATATATTTCGTAGCCAAATATCCCCGTTAGAAAGAAGGCGCCAGTGCTGAACATCAAGGGTCGAGAAATGTAAGTGTGTGAAAACTGCAACATCAATGCGCCAGCGCTGGAATTAGAGTCAAACAGCTGAAGGGCAATCAGGATTGTTCCAAATGATACGGCCGCCAACCAGGCGCGTGCGACAGCATAAATCATTCTTTGATTAGATATTAGCAAGAATAGTGCAATGAGAAAATAGAATACTATTTCAACGGTCAGCGTCCAGATGCTGCCATCGATCCAAGGACCTTTTGGAAATAGCGTGATCGACTTTAGAAAGCTAATAATAAGCGCTTGCGTCGACGTGCAATGCTCGAAAAACATCACGACGAAGTTGATCGTTGAAAAAAACAGCAGCGCAGGAAATAAGCGCTCTATTCGCGACGTCATAAAACTGGAAACCGATTTATTGACTGCTGAATAAACGATTACAAATCCAGATATGCAAAAGAAAATTTGGACTCCAAGCCAGCCAAACCAAGTCAAAGACACAAATTGGTGATAATTAGGGCCGCCCGATGTTAAGAATCCGATCCCACAATAGCTTGAAGGCTCATTCCAGCTGTAAAATAAGAAATGATAGACGACAACCATCATGGCAGCAAAAAATCTCGTTGCGTCAAGACTTATCAAGCTAGCCTTGGACGTCAAATTTTTGTCCATGATTGTTATCCAGGAACTCAGGGACGATACGCTGTCGGCTTGCCAAATTTGGGAAGGCGCATTGGTCCATATCCGGACCGATTTTTGTCACAAACTCATCAATTAGTTTTATTCTGCATGTCTGGCGGACGGTGACTACTTACTTGATGGCCTCGGGCGAGGTGCTGGGTCGGAACGAGCATCCAAGGGCTGAAATGGTGGCAGCGTTCCTGGCTTCATTTCGCCAGCGCCTCGCTGCGATCGAAGCTCGGGTCAAACGGGTAAACGGCCAAAGCCCAGAGAGCTGAAACGAAAAAGCCTGCGACCTGACCGGCTTTATGGCCTTCTGCCGATTTCACGGACACCTGGTTCAGGTGTGATGGTGAGGCCGGATGTGCGCCCTGCAGCGTTGCGAGTTCCGGCGTGAGTTCCAGATCGAGGGGGCTCGACGGGTTCGCGAACGCGGTGTCAGTGTCGCGCAGGCGGCGCGCAATCTCGACGGTCACGAGACGATGCTGCACCGGTGGGTAAAGCAGGCGGCGGTCGATCCGCGGCACGCCTTTTCCCGTCCAGGGCCGGATGAAACTCCGAGGCGATCGAGATCGACCGGCTGCGCAACGAGATCGCCCGGCTGAAGGCCCAGCGCGATATCCTGAAAAAGGCTGCCGCCTGCTGTGCAAGGGAAGCGATATGAAGTCCGCCTTCATCGCGCAGTAGGCGCGGCACATGGCCAGTGCGTCTCATGTGCCGCGTGCTCGGAGTCTCTCCCAGCGGCCTCTACGGTTGGCGGTCGCGGCCCGAGAGCGCCCGCTCGGCCTCCAGCTTCTGGGCGACGCCCGGCGCATCCATACCGCCCACCCTCGGCGCTACGGTGCCCCGCGCGTGCAGGCCTCGCTGCGGGCCGAGGACCGGTCTGTCAGCCGTGGGCGGGTAGAGCGTCTCATGTGTCGGCATGGCATTCGTGCCCTGGCGGGTCATCGGTTCCGGCCCTGCACGACCGACAGCTGTCATGATCTCCCGATCGCGCCGAGCCTCTTGAGGCAGGACGTCTCCGCGGCGGAGCCGAACACGGTTTGGCTCGCCGAACCGAAGGACCACGGAGCGACATCACCTGCCTGCCGACCAGCGAGGACTGGCTCTACCTAGCCGCCGTCCTCGATCTGGTCACGCGCAAGATCGTCGATTGGTCGATGCGCGCTCATATGCGGGCCGAGTTGAGCGGCGCTGCGCCGATGAGGGCCGCCCAGCGGCCGCGACCGGCCGCCGGGCTCATCTGTCCCTCGGATCGCGCCTGCCCGTACGCGGCCGAGGCTTATCGCAGGCAGCTCGCCAGCATGAGGGCAAAGCCATCCATGAGCCGCACGGCATGCGGCTACGATAAAGCATGGAGGGCTCCTTCCACACCTTCAAGGTCGCGTTCGTCCATCACCGGCGTCGGGCCACCGGGGCTGCGGCGCTGCGCGATCTGTTCGCTCACATTGAGGGCTACTACAAGCGGCAGCGTATCCACTCGACCTCGGCCTATCTCACGCCCGGTCTAGTTCGAGAACCGAGCCCATTTGGCTTAAGATGGTGCCAACCAAACCGGCAGCAGGCCATTCCGGCTACCCTTGGTCGCCACCATGCCGTAGCCACTCGATCGGCTCGGTTCAAAATGCCGGTCAGGTCGCTCCCGGGCGCTTAACGCGTTCAACGCCTCAGCCCACAAGAGTATGACAAATCCTCGAATCCAGCGGAAGATCCGCCCGCATCAGACATACCTTAGTCGGGCCTCGACCGAGAGTTTCGGCCTTTATCACGATATGATCCAGTCGAGCGGAGCGACAACATCTCTCCTGGGTGATACATTCGAAGCCACCATCGCCGCTCATCATTTCGGCCGCCTGACTCTGTTCGATCGCCAGATCATCGGCGCTAACCACAGAAGAGACCCCGCCCAGATCCGGCGTGACGGTTTCGAGCACTACTATCTCCAAGTCTTGCGATCCGGTCGAATGGTCAGTGGTCTGAGCGGCGAGGAGCGCCGTCTTGTCCCAGGGGACGCAGTTCTCTTTGATGCGACCCAGCCGATGATGTCGATGGTAGAGAATGCGGACTATGTCAC
The DNA here is from genome assembly GCF_056403155.1 of Methylobacterium sp. P3_A11. Classification (NCBI taxonomy): domain Bacteria; kingdom Pseudomonadati; phylum Pseudomonadota; class Alphaproteobacteria; order Hyphomicrobiales; family Methylobacteriaceae; genus Methylobacterium; species Methylobacterium sp. P3_A11. The sequence goes on along the minus strand of NZ_JBFUGA010000078.1, from coordinate 1,377 downwards.
TGTGATCCTAGCCCGCGATTTAGTCGATGTTGTAGCACCGAACGCGCGCCACCTGCACGGACGCGTCCTTCCGAAGAGTGAAATAGGCTCGATTGGCAAAACTGTACTTTATCTGATCCGCTACGCAACGAGTTTTCCTCAGGCGTTAACCGCCGGGAGCAGTCAAGTCATCGCTGGCATGCTCGGTCAAATTCAGGGAATATCTCACTCCGCCCTCAGTGACGCAGCCGGTGAAAGCGACGTCGAATTAGGCCGTCGCCTAAGTGCGGAAATATTTATCGAAGACAATCTTGGAAGAAATCTTAGCGTCGACTTCGTTGCCCGCAGTATTGGCGTTTCACGGGCTTCGTTGTATCGTGCGATGGCTGACGTCGGCGGCGTCGAGACGGTGGTCACGCGTCGCCGTGCTGCTCGCCTGCGATCGCTGATCCTTCAGCCTGGGCTAAAGACATCCATTACCCGTTTTGCGGAAACGGTCGGTTTCGCCAGTCTGAGCCACGGATCCCGTGTGTTCAAACAAATGTACGGGCAGTCGCCGGATCAACTTCGAGCTGACGCTAGCTCAGCGGCTCAAGCCTTGCAGCCCGGGCGGATGCGGGATTGGTACAGTGCTATGAACGATTGAGCCATCAGGAAGAGGATAGAGCCGTATCTGGCCTAATTGACGTCCCCCCGTCGCTTTGGCCCAGCTTGAGTGCGGGTTTTCCGGTTTTGTGAGCCCCTGTCGGGAGGAGCGGAGCCGTAAAGAAGAGCAGGTTCACCGAAGAGCAAATCGCCTTCGCACTGAAGCAGGCCGAGACCGGGGCGCCGGTTGGGGGAGATGCTACGTCGGAGGGGCATCTCCGAGCTGACATTCTACCGCTGGACGAAGCTCTACGGCGGGCTSGGCACGGGCGAGTTGCGCCGGCTGAAGCAGCTTGAAGAGCAGAACCGCAGGCTTGTGCAACTGGTGGTCGAAGGTTCAGGAAACGTACGGGGTGAGCGAGCGGCGCAGCTGCGCCGCGCTCGGCGTCGGCCGGTCGGGCGTCCGCTACCGCTCGACCACACCCGATCAGGCACCGCTGCGGATGCGTATCTGCGATCTGGCCAAGAGACGGGCTGGGCAAGAGCCAGGTGCGCTACGGGTATTTCCGGATCTGTAGTCTGCTGCGCTGGGCGGCATGGCGTGTCAATCACAAGAGGGTCTTCCACCTCTGCAAGCAAGCCGACCAACAACCCGCTGGTCGCGTCGTTCAATGGCCGACTGCGTGACGTGTGCCTGAACGCGAACTGGATCTTGTCGTCGGCCGATGCTTGGAGCAGGATCGAGGCGTGGCGGCGCCCGTACAACGAGAGCCGTCCTCACACAGCCCTGGGGTGGTTGACGCCTCAGGAATT
>NZ_JBFUGA010000077.1:0-28069 GCF_056403155.1 Methylobacterium sp. P3_A11 | reverse complement strand
GGACGCGCAGGGCGGCGCGCCGCCGCGGCGCGGTCGCGCTTCCACGGAACGCGCCGTCTCGCGTGGCGGGAACGAGTCCAACCGGCGCCGGGTCGCAGCCAGACGCGCTCAACGCGGCGGAGTGTTCAGCCAGCGCGGTCGACCGGGCCGTCGCGCGCGGTCGGAACGGCTGCGCACAATGAAAAAGGCCCGGCCGAAGCCGAGCCTTGAGGTCCCTGAAGCACGGGGACCGGCGCTGAGGCCGGAGCCTCGGCGCCGGTAAAGCGGCTTAGAAGTCGCGCTGGACGCGGAAGCGGAACGAGGACACGCCGTCCGACGTCGTGGTCCGCGGCACGAACGTGCCGTTGTTGATGCCGGCGACGTTGGCGTAGGCGGTCGGGCTCTTGTCCTTGTCGATGACGCGGCCGCTCTTCACGCCGATCTGGGTGTAGTAGCCCTCGACACCGATATCCAGGTCCTTGACCGGCGACCAGATGATGCTGCCGCCCGCCACGAACTGGTAGGTGTCGCGGAGCGCCTCGCTGAGGTTGTAGAAGGTCGTGCCCGGCGTGCCGACGGCGTTGGCGCCGAAGGAGTTCGTTCCACCGGGATTGACCAGACTGAAGATGGCACCCTGTGCGGCGCGAGCGCCGCTGCGGAAGTCCATCTCGCCGTAGGAGCCGAAGAAGGCCGAGCGCCATTCCGGCGTCCAGTAGTGCAGGTACGAGGCGACGATCGTGAAGCTCGTCGACTGCTCCATCTGCCCGGTGAACGGGTTGACCGTCGCGTCGTTGAAGAACTGGCTGAACTTCTGACCCTGGATCGTCGCGGCGTTCTGCGAGTAGGAGCCGCTGAAGGCGGAGTAGCCGGTGTAGAGCTGCGCGCCGGAGCCGTAGGCACCCTGCAGGTACAGGGCATCGCCCGGGGCGATGAACGGCGTGTTGATCTTCAGGCCGCCCTGAACCGCCCAGCCATACGAGTTGCTGGTGTGCGGGATGCTGACGTTCGAACCCGTGCCGGTGCCGGCGCCGTTCTGAACGTTGCCGACGTTCAGCTCGTGCACGGCGGCGGTGAGCTGGGCCGAGCCCCAGGCCTGATCGAGGCGCAGGGCGCCGACGACGTCGGGCATCCGCGAGCGCTGGATCACGTCGACCTGGCTGTACCGGGTCGGCAGGCCGTTGGTGTAACCGATGAAGACCGGAGCCGGCGAGTTCGTCTGGCCGAAGACGGCAATCGCGCCGTTGGTCGTGATGCCGGCCGGGTTGTTGGTCGGCGAGTAGATCGGGCTGCGGCGGAAGACCGGGTCTTCGGCCGAGATCGTGGCGGACAGGCCGTTGCCGAGGGTCGCCGTGTAGGCGAGCAGGTTGGTGGAGGCGATGTCCGAACCGGCGGTGGCGCCGGCGAACTCGAAGTCGTGAGCGTAGAAGTCGAAGAACGAGGAGGCGCGACCGGCGGTCATGCCGGCGAACTGGATGAACGCCTTGTCGACGTTCATGAACTGCTGGTCACGGCTGAAGCTGTCGATGCCGATGCCCGGATAGGCCTGGCCGATGCGCTGCTGGGTGCCGGAGGTGCCGACGCCGGAATAGCCGGTGCGGGCGCCGGCATCGAGGCGGACGAAGGCGCGCAGGGTGCCGTAGGCGGTCTGGGTGCGGGCATCCATGTTGATGCGCAGGCGGCCCTGGTAGCCGGACGTGTCGCCGGGGTTGCCGAACTGGCGCGAGTAGCTGGTCATGTAGCCGCCCTCGAACCGGGCGCGGCCCGAGATGCGCAGGCAGGTGTCGGTGCCGGGGATGTAGAAGAACCCGGCGCCGTAGGCGCCACAGACGCGGACGTACTCGATCGGAACCGCCTTCTTGACCGGCAGGTCGGCGGCATGCGCAGCACCCACCGCCGCGAACGCGGCAGCAGACCCGAGCAACGAGCTCTTCAAGAGCTTCATAGACATCTCCAAAGCTTCGAGACCCAATGATGCGGACGTGCCCGGTTGTCCGGGTCTAGCCGCACGTTTTGTAGGTTAGGCCTGCGTCTTAGGTGGCAGGCTCCTGCGGGCTCTCGCTTGGCGATGCCCCCGTGCACGATCACCATGTGCGAACGGGTTTCGGCGAGCAACGAGGATTCGCGGCCGCCTTGGCAGTTCCAGCGCGATGTTGCGGCGTGGCAACATTTTCAGGGTGATTTAGTCGGCAACGGTCTGCCGAATGTGCACGAATGCTGTCCTGAGCAGCGGATATGCCGCCTGTCGGGGCATCCGGCGGCCCGGCGCCATTCGGGGGCCGAGCCTCTCGTCTCGCGTCGGGCGATTCGCCCGTGCCCGGGCGTCGGGTGGCCGCCGCGATGATTGCGGCTCAGCGCCCCCTCACATGGGCGGCGTCAGGCCGTCCTTGCCGACCGCGACGCGCCGGGCCGTGAAGCGGCCGTCGTCACCCCGCGCCGCAATCACGAAGACCTTGGCGCCGGGGGCGAGCGCCGAGGCGCTGGCCGGCTCGAAGCTGACGACCGGCGCCTGCGGAGGCACCAGAACCTGCAGGGACTGACCCTGGCCGTAATCCACCGTGAGCGTCCGCTCCGCCCCGCCGCCGGTCGCCTTCACGGTGCCATTGGTCATGGCGCTCTTCACCCGGGGCGCGTCCGGGGCCGTGGACCGGATGTCGGCCTTCACGGTGCCGTTGGTCATGGCGCTCTTCACCGACGCGCCGCCGGCCGTGTGATCGGGAATCATGTCCCAGTCGTAATGGCCCTCGCCGGTGCCGCGCATCGCTTCGGGGAACAGCACCACCTCCAGCGCCACCGGCGGCTCGCCCTTGGTGGCGGTGCCGATGAACACGCCGTCCTTGATGGCGTCGAGGCTGGACGGGACCACCCAGGAGACCTTGGCGTCCGGAGCGAGCGTGACCGGCTCCGATGCGCCGTCGAGGGTCTTCAGCGTGAAGCCGCCGCCCGCGACCGCCTCGACGGTTCCGCGCAGGCGTTCGACCTTCTGGGCCGCCTGCGCGCCGGTGGCCGCGGTGAGCAGGCTCATCAGGGCGAGCGTCGCAAACTTCGTCATGGTGGGTCCTTTTCCTGCCGCCGGGATTGTTGCGACCGGCGGGACGTGGGGCGGAAAGCGGCGAGGTCAGCCCCGAGGGGCCTGTGACATCGCAGCCGGGTTCGTCCCCACGCCCGAACCGGTTACGCGTCCTCGGCCTGCCCGAGGGGGCTCAAGAACGGAGCGGCCGCAGCATCGGCGGCCGCCTCCGCGGCCCGGTACCGGCTCACGACCTCGGCTCCGAGGGGCGAGAGGCGGGCGCCTCCCCCGGCCCGGCCGCCGGTCTGCGCCTGGATCACCGGTCGGCCGAAACCGGTGTTCATCGCCTCGACCAGCAGCCACGCCCGCCGTTACGACATCCCCAGCGCGCGGCCGGCGCCTGAAATGGAGCCGTGCTCGGCGATCATCTCAAGCAGCCGCACCTTTCCGGGACCGAGGCGGTGCCCCGGTCCGAAATCGATGCGGATGCTCAGGCGCGGCGCCGCGCCGGCGCAGGGCGGGCGCCCGGGGGGCGGGTCGTCCGCCGCGCTCAGGCCGGCAGCGCCAAGAGGGCGAAGCCGGCCGCGGCGATGGCGGCACCGAGCACCGGCGCCGCCCGCATGGCTCCAACCCGCGTCGCCGCAACTCCGAGTCCGATCCCGGCCGCGTGCAGGAGCGCGGTGGCCGCCAGGAAACCGAAACCGAAGGCCACGCCGGAGCCGGTCTCCGGCATCTCGGTCCCGTGGGCGTAGCCGTGGAACACCGCAAAGGCACCGACCAGGGTAGCGAGCAGGGCGACCGGCGCGCGGAGGCCGACGATGGCGGCGAGGCCGAAGACCACGATGGAGAGTGCGATCCCGGCCTCGACATAGGGCAGCGCGAAGCCGGCCAGGCCGAGACCCGCACCCGCACACATCAGCCCCAGGAAGGACAGCGGCAGCGCCCAGAGCGCGCGTCCGCCGCGCAGGCTCGCGAGGAGGCCGACCGCCACCATCGCCAGAACGTGGTCGGCGCCCATCAGCGGATGGAGAAAGCCCGCCTCGGCGCCCGTCGCGGCACCGTGTCCCGGATGGGCGAGCGCCGCCTGGGGAAGAAACAGGAGTGCAGCCGGCAGGAGCGTCAGGGGCGCGGCGGTTCGGGTGGAGAGCAGACGCTTCATCGGGGATCCTTCGCTGGACCCGACAAGATGTAGCGCCGTCGCGCCACCTCTGCGAGGGGGTGACGCTTCAGAGCGACATCGCTTCGTGGACCGCGGCCGGCGCGAAGGGCTCCAAGAAGGCGGCACCGACGCCGTGCGTGAAGTGGCGCATCACCGTTGCGGATTTCCGTCCCACCTGGATCGTCGCCCCGATCTCCAGCGCGTGGTCCACGAGCAACGCGACACCGGAGGCCGAGACGTTCAGCACATGGCCGTTGAACGCTTCGCCGGACGCGGTCGTCACCTGAACGATCTTCTGCTTCGGTACGATTCGCCGATCGACGCGGATCGGTTCCTGCCGCAGATCCTGAGCCCGCGCCAGTGTCACGAACTGACGGACAAGGTCGGTGACGATCGCGCGCCCTCCCCGGACGGAGACGATAAACTCCTGGCCGGCCACGCGGGCGATGCGCGCTTCCAGCGTCCCGACATGGCGGATGCTGCAGGTCAGATCCTCCCCGGCCGCGAGGCGGGAGGAGGAGCGGAACCGGATTCCCTCCGTCGAGACGTCGGCCGTCACAGCGTAGAAGTCGCGACGCCGCTGATTCCAGCACAACGCCGGCAACATGACGATGTGCCGTCGGACCATCATACCTGCGTCATCATTAGGAATACATGTCCGACCTTGTGCGGTCGAACAATTTGCCGGCCTGTTCCGGAAATCCGTACAATTCAACTTATCCCAGCCCGATTGAATCGCGTCTACGCCGCGGTCGCGGCGGAGCGGCACGGCCCCGCGCCGGCCCGGGGCAGACAGCTGTATACAAGATGCGTGTTGATCAGCTGGCATGGATGCTGCCTGGGATTGTGCATGCCACGGCGGTACGCGACAGTGTCGACCGCCCATGGGTCGGCGTGGCCGATCCCTCCCGCCACCTTCGCACGCCACCGGACCGGTCCCATGTTGCGTCTCGCCGCCTGCCTCCTCGCCGGACTCGCCTTCGCCGGCCCTGCCGCCGCGCAGACCCTGCGCTACGGCATGATGGAGGATCCGGACGCCCTGGATCCGACGCTCGCCCGCACCTTCGCGAGCCGGATGGTCTTCGCCGCTCTGTGCGACAAGCTCGTCGATATCGGGCCGGACCTGAAGCCTGTGCCGCAGCTTGCCACCTCCTGGGAACTCTCCCCCGACGAGAAGGCGCTGACCATGCACCTGCGCCAGGGCGTGCTGTTCCACGACGGCGAGAAGCTCGACGCCGCGGCGGCCAAGTTCTCGATCGAGCGGCACATGAAGCTGCCGGGCTCGCAGCGTCGCTCGGAGATCGCGCCGATCGACTCCGTGGATGTGGTCGACGACCTCACCTTCCGGATCAACCTGAAGCAGCCGTTCGCGCCGCTGCTCGCGCAGTTCACCGACCGGGCCGGCATGATGATCTCGCCGAAGGCCGCGGAGCGGCTCGGCGACAAGTTCGCCAGCGCTCCGGTCTGCGCAGGCCCCTACAGGTTCGTCGAGCGGGTGCCGCAGGACCGGATCGTGGTCGAGCGCTTCCCCGACTATTGGAACAAGGACGCGATCCACATCCAGCGGATCGAGTTCCGGCCGATCCCGGACGCGACGGTGCGGCTCACCAACCTGCGCGCCGGGCAACTCGACCTTCTGGAGCGGCTCGCCCCCACCGACGTGGCGCAGGTGAAGCGCGACGCCAAGCTGAAGATCGAATCGACCTACGAGCTCGGCTTCCTGGAAATTCTTCTCAACCCGAACAAGGCCGGCTCGCCGGTGGCAGATCCAAAGGTGCGGGCAGCCCTCGAGGCGGCGCTCGATCGCAACGCCATCAACCAAGTGGTCTACAACGGTGAGTTCCTGGCCGGGAACCAGTGGGTCAACCCGAAGAATCCGAACTACGTCGCCGAATACCCGATCCCGAAGCGGGATGTGGCCAAAGCCAAGGCGCTGCTGGCCGAGGCCGGCAAGCCGAACCCGCAGATCACGCTCACCGTCTACGCCGACAGCGACTCGCCGCGGACCGGGCAGGTGATCCAGGCCATGGCCAAGGAGGCCGGGTTCGACGTGAAGATCCAGGCGGTGGACTTCACCACCGCGCTGGATGCCGCCGACAAGGGCAATTACGAGGCGCAGCTCTATTCCTGGAGCGGCCGCTCCGATCCTGACGGCAACACCTTCAGCTTCCTCGCCTGCAAGGCGGCGCTGAACTATCCCAAATATTGCAGCCCGGAGGCCGATGCGGCCCTCCAGGCCGAGCGGGGCACCGTCGACCCGGCCCAACGCAAGGCCGCATGGAAGGCGCTCGCCGATCAGGTCCTGAAGGATCGGCCCGGGATCTACATCCTGCACCGCAAGTTGCTCTGGGCCTACAGCCAGAAGATCACGGGTTTCGTGCCCTATCCGGACGGCCTCGTGCGTTTCACCGGGCTGAAGCTCAACTGATGCTGCGGTTCTGATGCTTCGATTTCTGGCCCGACGCCTCGCCCTGGCGCTCCCGACCCTGATCCTTGCCTCAATGATCATCTTCGCCCTGCAGCAATTGCTGCCGGGGGACGTCGCCACGGCGCTGACCGGCGAGGAGCGCGACCCGCAGGTGATCGCCTTCATCCGCGAGAAGTACCACCTCAATGAGCCCCTGCCGGTGCGCTACGCCTACTGGGCCGGCGGCGTGCTCCGGGGCGATCTCGGCGAGTCGATCCGGCTGCAGAAGCCGGTCTCCGAGCTGATCGTCGAGAAGCTGCCGGTGACGCTGGAACTCGCCTGCCTTGCCATGCTGGTGGCGCTGGCCATCGGCGTGCCGATGGGCGTGCTCTCGGCCGTGAAGCGCGGCCAGGCCGCCGACACGATCGCCAACGGGATCGCCCTGTGGGGCCTGTCGGTGCCGAATTTCTGGCTCGGGATCCTGCTGATCCTGCTGTTCTCGGTGGAACTCGGCTGGCTGCCGGCCTCCGGCTACGTCTCGCCCTTCGAGAGCCTGTCGGACAACCTCGCCGCCATGGTGATGCCGGCCTTCGTGCTCGGCAACGCCATCGCGGCGGTGATGATGCGCCACACCCGCGCGGCGATGCTGGGCGTGCTCGGATCGGACTACGTGCGCACGGCCCGCGCCAAGGGCGTCTCGCCGCTCCGGGTGACCCTGCGGCACGCGCTGCCCAACGCGGCGATCCCGATCATCACTTTGGGCGCGCTGGAATTCGGGCAGCTCCTGTCGGGGGCGGTGCTCACCGAGCAGGTGTTTTCGGTGCCGGGCTTCGGCAAGCTGATGGTCGATGCGGTATTCAACCGGGATTTCGCCACCGTGCAGGGCGTCGTGATCTGCACGGCCGCCACTTACATCGCGCTGAACCTCGCCGCCGACCTGCTCGCCGCGGCCGTGAACCCGAAGCTGAGGCGGGCATAATGGCGGTGTTCGAGCGCGAGGCCCTCTCGCATTCCTCAAGGTCGCGACTTCGGAAGTTGCCATCGAGGGCACAAAGTGAAGCGCGGGTCCCCTCTCCCGTGCGGGAGAGGGACAGGGTGAGGGAAGAGAACGTTCCGGAGAGGTCGCACCCCTCACCCCAGCCCTCTCCCGCACGGGAGAGGGGGCACGTCACATCTCGCGCAGGCCGGCCCGCAACCATCATGGCCTGTGCCGGACTGCAGCGTGTGCGGAGCGTGATCATCGGAGCAAACCTCCCGAGGCACCGATGAGCACCGGCACCCCCATTGCCGAAGCCACCGGCCTCGCCGCCCCCGCGGGAACGCCGGCCCTCCTCCAGGAACCCGGCACCCTCGCGGCCTTCTGGCGCCGCCTGCGCGCGCGGAAGAGCGCGGTTGCGGGGCTCATCATCGTCGGCCTGCTGATCCTGATGGCGGTGTTCGCGCCCTGGATCGCCCCCTACGACCCAACCGCCACCGACTGGGGGAACGTCCGCGGGTCGCCAAGCCTCGCCCACCCGTTCGGCGGCGACGAGGTCGGGCGCGACGTGCTCTCGCGGATCATCTACGGCGCCCGCGCGTCGCTCGGCGCCGGCCTCGTCTCGGTAGCGCTGGCCGTCTCCCTCGGCCTGCCGCTCGGTCTGCTGGCTGGCTACGCGGGTGGCTGGATCGACGGGGCGATCTCGCGCCTCACCGATGCGCTCCTGGCGATCCCGTTCCTGATCCTGGCGATCGCGCTCGCCGCCTTCCTGGGCCCGAGCCTCGTCAACGCGATGATCGCCATCGGCCTCTCAGCGACCTCGACCTTCATCCGGCTGACCCGGGCACAGGTCCGCGCCGTGGCGGCGGAGGAGTTCGTCGAGGCGGCGCGCGCCATGGGCAATCCGCCATGGCGGATCGCCCGGGTCCACATCCTGCCCAACATCGTCCCGGCGATCCTCGTCCAGGCGACGCTGACCATCGCGGCCGCGATCATCGCGGAGGCGAGCCTGTCGTTCCTCGGCCTCGGCCAGCAGCCGCCCGAGCCGTCCTGGGGGGCGATGCTCAACACCGCCAAGAACTTCATGGACGAGGCGCCGTGGATGGCGATCTGGCCTGGCCTGTCGATCTTCCTGGCGGTGCTCGCCTTCAACCTGTTCGGCGACGGCCTGCGGGACGCCCTCGACCCGAGGCAGCGGACATGACGAAGCCTCTTCTCGACGTCCGCGACCTCGCGGTCGCCTTCGACACCGACGGCGGCGCGGTCCACGCGGTCAACGGCGTCTCCTACACCCTGCACGAGGGCGAGACGCTGGGGATCGTCGGCGAGTCGGGTTCCGGCAAGAGCGTCCACGTGCTGGCCATGCTGGGCCTGATCCCGCGCCCGCCCGGCCGAATCACCGGCGGGCAGGTGCTGTTCGAGGGCCGCGATCTCCTCGCTCTGAAGGAACGCGAACTCCGAAAGGTCCGCGGCGGCGCGATCGGCTTCGTGTTCCAGGACCCGATGAGCTCGCTCAACCCCGGCATGACCGTGGCGGCGCAGATCGTCGAGCCGCTGCGCATCCATCTCGGCCTGGATGCCCGTGCCGCCCGCGCCCGGGCCAAGGCGCTGCTCGACCTCGTGCGAATCCCGAACGCGGCTTCGCGCCTCGACCAGTATCCGCACGAATTCTCCGGCGGCCAGCGCCAGCGGGTGATGATCGCCATCGGCCTCAGCTGCCGCCCGAAGCTGCTGATCGCCGACGAGGCGACCACGGCGCTGGACGTCACCGTCCAGGCCGAGATCGTCGCCCTGGTGCAGGAGCTGAAGCGCGAACTCGGCATGGCGATCATCTGGATCACCCACGACCTCGGCGTGGTGGCGGGCATCAGCGACACCGTGCAGGTGATGTATGCCGGCCGGATCCTGGAGCGCGGCCCGGTGGACGACATCTTCGCCGATCCCCGCAACGCCTACACCCTCGGGCTGCTGCGCTCCCTGCCGGACCTCTCCGGCGGACGTGCGGGCCGGCGTCGCCTGCACCAGATCGAGGGGGCGCCCCCGGACATGCGCCACCTCCCGCCGGGCGATCCCTTCGCGCCGCGCAACGCCTACGCGACGCCCCGCTGCCGGACCGAGATGCCGCCTCTGGCGCAGGCGTCCGGCGCTGCCCCCGGCCACCTCGTCGCCGCTTGGTACGACCTGCCGCAACTCCTGAGCCGGGAGGCCGCGCGATGAGCCCGCAGGATCATCCGCTCGTCGCGGTGCGCGACCTGTCCAAGCACTATCCCCTGCGCTCCTGGTGGGGCGGCAAGGCCTCGGTGTTCAGCGCGGTGGAAGGGGTGAGCTTCGACATCCGCCCCGGCGAGACCCTGGGGCTCGTGGGCGAATCCGGCTCCGGCAAATCGACCATCGGCCGAGCCGTGACCATGCTCAACCCGCCGACCTCGGGCACCATCGCGTTCGAGGGCACCGACCTCGCCAAGCTCTCGGCGGGCGCGATGCGGAGGATGCGCGCCCGGATGCAGACCGTGTTCCAGGACCCCTATGCCGCCCTCAACCCGCGGATGAGCGCCGGGGACTATGTCGCGGAGGCGTTCAAGCTGCACCGCCGGGACATGCGCGGCCCGGAGCGGCGAGAGGCCGTGGCATCCCTGTTCGAGCGGGTCGGACTCGATCCGCGGTTCATGGGACGCTACCCGCACCAGTTCTCGGGCGGCCAGCGCCAGCGGATCTGCATCGCCCGCGCGATCGCCCTCAAACCCAGCTTCATCGTCGCCGACGAGCCGATCGCGGCGCTGGACGTCTCGATCCAGGCACAGGTGGTGAACCTGCTCCAAGACCTGCAGGACGAGATGGGCCTGTCCTACCTGTTCATCTCCCACGACCTGCGGATGGTGCGCTACCTCTGCCACCGGGTCGCGGTGCTCTGGCGCGGGCGGATCGTCGAGATGGCCGAGGCCGACGCCCTCTACGCGGATCCGCGCCACCCCTATACCCGCCGCCTGCTCGCCGCCGTGCCGGTGCCGCATCCGGCCGAGGAGCGCGCCCGCCTCGCCGCACGGGACGTCGCCGGCCACGACCAGCCGCCGGACGGGCCGCTCACCGAGGTGGCGCCGGGGCATTGGGTGGCGATGCCGAGGGGGCAGCATGCGTGACCGCCTGGTACGAGCTCGGGTCGGAACCTGCGATTCATACCGGCCTGTCCGTCATCACGAGCGAAGCGACGTGATCCAGGGCAGCGCGACGTCGGGAGGCGCAGCGCCAGCTGGGTTGCTTCGCTGTGCTCGCAAAGACGGCCTCAGGCACGCCATCCACCGCGGACGGCACCAAACCGGCATTCCCGCCACCTCCTCGTCTCGTTGAGACGACCCGTACAGCAGGACATCCCGTGAGAGACTTCTCCGCCCCCGGCCGCTCCCCGGTCTACGCCGCCAACGCCGCCGTCGCGACCTCGCACCCGCTCTCGACGCTGGCCGCCATCGAGGTGCTGCGCGCCGGCGGCAACGCCGTCGATGCCGGCATCGCGGCCGTGGCGGTCCAATGCGTGGTCGATCCGCTGATGACCGGCATCGGCGGCGACTGCTTCGCCCTCTACGCCCCCGCCGGTGCGACCAAGCCCATCGCCCTCGACGGTTCGGGCCGCGCGCCCGCCGCCGCGACACCCGACTGGTATGCCGAGCACGGCGTCGCCATCACCCCGGCCTCGCCGCACGCCGTCACGGTGCCGGGCGCCGTCGGGGCCTGGGACCTGCTGGTCCGCGAGCACGGCACCCGCTCCCTGGGCGAGCTGCTTCAGCCGGCGATCCGCTACGCGGAGGACGGGTTCGTCATCCAGCAGCGGGTCGGCTGGGACTGGCAGCGGGGTGCGGAGCGCGTCGCCGGCGATCCCCATGCCGCCGAGACCTACCTGCCCGGCGGGCAGGTGCCGGCCATCGGCAGCGTCCTGCGCCTGCCGAAGCTCGCCGCGACGCTCCGGCGCATCGCCCAGGAGGGCGCGCGCGGCTTCTACGCCGGGCCGGTCGCGGAGGACATGGTGAGCCGGCTCAAGGCCCTCGGCGGCCTGCACACCCTCGACGATTTCGCCGCTGCCCGGCCCGACGTGGTCGTGCCGGTCTCGACCCGCTACCGGGGCTACGACGTCTACGAGTGCCCCCCCGCCGGCCAGGGCCTCGCCGCGCTGATGATGCTCAACGTGCTCACGCATTACGACGTCGGCGCCCTGTCGGACCTCGACCGGCTCCACCTGTTCGCCGAGACCTGCAAGCAGGCCTATCACCACCGCGACGTCCTATTCGGCGATGCTGCCCTGGCCGGAGTTCCGGTGGAGCATCTGCTCTCCGACACCTGGAAGGCCGCCGCCCATGGGGCGATCGACATGGGCCGGGCTCGGGAGCCGGTGATCTATCCCGAGATCGCGCAGGAGATCGCCGAGGGCCGCGCCCACAAGGACACGGTCTATCTCTGCGTCGTCGACCGGRACGGCAACGCCCTCTCGCTGATCAACTCGGTGTTCCAAGGCTTCGGCTCGGGCATCCTGGCGCCCGAGAGCGGCGTTCTGCTGCACAATCGCGGCCTGTCCTTCCGCACGGAGGGCGGCCACCCGAACAGCGTCGGGCCGGGCAAGCGGCCGATGCACACCATCATCCCCGGGATGCTGATGAAGGACGGGCAGGCGGTCGCGCCCTTCGGCGTCATGGGCGGCCACTATCAGGCCATGGGGCATGTCGAGCTGCTCTCCGGCCTCCTCGACCGGGGTCTCGACGTGCAGGAGGCCCTCGATGCCCCCCGGAGCTTCGCCTATGGCGGCAGCCTGGAGGTGGAGGACGGGGTCCCGGACAGCGTGATGGCGGGGCTGACGGAGCGCGGCCACCCGGCGATCCGCGCGCCGCTGCCGCTCGGCGGCGGCCAGGTCATCTGGATCGACCGCAAGGCCGGCACGCTGGCCGCCGGCTCCGACCCGCGCAAAGACGGCGCGGCGCTGGGGTACTGAGGCGAGCGCGACGGGGGTGGGGGCGCTGCCCGCCCCCGCGAACCTTGATCAGAGCCGCCGTCTTCGCGAGCGGAGCGAAGCGATCCAGACAGCGCTACGCTGATCGACGGCGCGCTGGCCCGGGTCACGTCGCTGCGCGCGTGATGAGGGCGGGCAGCGCCGCCGCCGGCTCAGTCGATATCCTCGATCGCCTCGTCCCCGCCGAAGACCCGCTGGGCGAGTGAGGCCTCCATGAACGGGTCGAGATCGCCGTCGAGCACCTCGTCGGGATCCGTGGACTGGGTGCCGGTGCGCAGGTCCTTCACCAGCTGATAGGGCTGGAGCACGTAGGACCGGATCTGGTGACCCCAGCCGATATCGGTCTTGGACGCGGCCTCGGCGTTGGCCTTCTCCTCGCGCTTCTTCAGCTCGGCCTCGTAGAGGCGGGCACGCAGCATGTTCCAGGCGGTGGCCCGGTTCTTGTGCTGCGAGCGCTCCTGCTGGCACGCCACCACGATCCCGGTGGGATTGTGGGTGATGCGCACCGCCGAGTCGGTGGTGTTGACGTGCTGGCCGCCGGCGCCGGACGAGCGGTAGGTGTCGATCCGGCAATCGGATTCCTTGATCTCGATCTCGATCCGGTCGTCGATCACCGGATAGACCCAGACGCTGGCGAAGCTGGTGTGCCGCCGGGCACTGGAATCGTAGGGGGAGATCCGCACCAGACGGTGCACGCCGGACTCGGTCTTGAGCCAGCCATAGGCGTTGTGGCCCTTGATCAGGAGCGTGGCGCCCTTGATCCCGGCCTCTTCGCCGTCGGTCATCTCGACGACCTCGACCTTGTACTTCCGGCGCTCGGCCCAGCGGGCATACATGCGCTGGAGCATGTTGGCCCAGTCCTGGCTCTCCGTGCCGCCGGCGCCGGCATGGACCTCGAGATAGGTGTCGAAGCCGTCGGCCTCGCCGGACAGCAGGGTCTCGACCTGACGGCTCGCGGCCTCCTTCTCGATGGCCAGGATCGCGGCCTCGCCCTCGCGGATCGAGGATTCGTCACCCTCCATCTCGCCGAGTTCGATCAGCGTGGCGCCATCCTCGAGGTCGCGCTCGAGCTTCTTGATCGCCGTGACGGCCTCGTCGAGCTGCTGGCGCTCGCGCATGACCTTCTGGGCGGCCTCGGCATCGTTCCAGAGGTCGGGATCCTCGGAAGCCGCGTTCAGCTCCGCGAGGCGTTTATCGACTGTATCCCAGTCAAAGATGCCTCCTCAGCAGCCCTATAGACTGCTTGGCGGCATCCGAGGCTTGCTCGATCTCGGCGCGCATCTGGTTTTTCGGGAATGGGGTGCGGGGAGGATAGGGGCGTGTCGGGTCGGGGTGATACCCGCCGGGGGCCGGCCTGTAAACGCTCCGGCGCCCTGTCGGCTGCCGGCTCTGCGGCGCCCGACCGCAGGAGGGGCGGCGAGCCGGCGCGCGCTAGGCGCGTTGTCGCGCACGAGCGACATGGTAGAGGAGGCCCGCGGATGGCGGACGACGATCACGCGGCGACGTGGAAGGATTTCAACGAGGCCGTCAACATGACGCCGGCGGCGCTGAAGAAGCATCTCGACAGCGATGCGAGCCGGGAGGTCGGCCAGAAAAAGGGCGGCGGCGAGTCGACCGGCCACGAGATGGGCCGGTGCATCCTGGCGATCAAGGACAAGAAGAAGGCCGACCTGACAGACGACGATTACGCGGCCATGCGCAAGGTCGTAGGCTACGTTCACCGCCATCTCAAGCAGGGCGGCGAGGCCCGGAAGGACCCCGACTCGCCGTGGCGGATCTCACTGATGAACTGGGGCCACGATCCGCACAAGGATTGAGGCCCTGGCGCGTCCGGACGGCTCAGTAGCGCGGCGGCCCGATGTAGGACGGGGCGATCACGTACTCCTTCGGCCGCCGGCGCGCGCCGAACCGGCCCTCGGTGATCTGATCGTTGTAGTAGTCGAACCCGGTGTAGCCGAAGCCGCCGCCGTTCATGACCTCGGCCACCGGCACCGGCGGCACGGCGAGATCGGGGCGGCCCGGCGGCACGACGGGGTGGCAGCAGCCCTCAACCTGCAGGACGGTCGGACCATTCGGGGCAGTGAACACGAAGGCGCGCGGCTGGTACGGCGCGGGCGGATAAGCGGCGTCAGCGGCCGAGGCGCCCTGCCCCGCCAGGAGGGCGAGGAGTCCGGCGGCGATCAGGGTCTTGGTGCTCACGCGATGCTCCGTCAGGAGGGGGCCGGCCAGGCCGGCAGCTGGCCTACAGTCTAGCTGATCGCGGGCGCGTTGTCCGGCCCATCCGAATCGACCGGTTAGCGAAATGCCGGCGCGGATCACCCGCGGGCGCGCAGAACCACCTGCGGGCTCGCCGGAACGGGGCGGCAATCCGTCGTGAAGGCGTTGACCGGCAACGGCTTCGAGTCGCAGGCGTAGACGTCCGTCGGACCCGGCGCCGGCATCGGATCCCGGGCGATGATCGGGTTCGGCGCGCAGGCGGAGGCCGCGGCGGCGAGCAGCAGGGCGGCGATCAGGTTCAGGCGGCGCATGCGACACTCGGGACGCGGGAGGACCCCCGCACCTGACCCTGGCCATCGCAGTCCGCCGTGACAAGCGCCGGCGCGGGGCGTCGGCGCCTTTGGCGGCGTCTGTCGCCCCGCGGCAACAATCCGGTCGGGCGGCGTGCAGGAAGAGTTCCCGGCCGCGTCGCAGCCGCGACTGGCGCCCGATCCTTGATCTGACGCGGGCGCTGACGTCGGACCGGTCGCCGATTCGGCGGCGCGCGCTCTAGCCGGCCCGCGCCATCGGCACGACGTTGTGCAAGGTCTTGTCGGTACCGTCGAAGAACCGGCGGATGTTGCGCGCGGCCTGCCGGATGCGCTGCTCGTTCTCCACCAGCGCGATGCGGACGTACTCGTCGCCGAACTCGCCGAAGCCGATGCCGGGCGCCACCGCCACGTCGGATTTTTCCAGGAGCAGCTTGGAGAATTCCAGGCTGCCCATCTCCCGGTAGCGCTCCGGGATCGGGACCCAGGCGAACATCGAGGCCGCCGGCGATGGGACGGTCCATCCGGCCTTGCCGAAGGATTCCACCAGGGCGTCGCGCCGCTTCCGATAGATGCCGCGCATCTCGTTAATGCAGTCGTCCGGCCCGTTGAGGGCCGCAGTCGCGGCGACCTGGATCGGCGTGAAGGCGCCGTAATCGAGGTAGGACTTCACCCGCGTCAGGGCCGCGAGGAGGCGCTCGTTGCCCACCGCGAAGCCCATGCGCCAACCGGCCATCGAGTAGGTCTTCGACAGGGAGGTGAACTCCACCGTGCAGTCGATGGCGCCGGGCACCTGCAGGACCGAGGGCGGCGGGTTGTCGTCGAAATAGACCTCGGCGTAGGCAAGGTCCGACAGCAGGATCAGCTCGTGCTGCTTCGCGAAGGCCACGAGGTCCCGGTAGAAATCGAGGCTCGCCACGTAGGCGGTCGGGTTCGACGGGTAGCAGACCACCAGGGCCACGGGTTTCGGGATCGAATGCAGCATGGCCCGTTCCAGGGCCGGGAACATCGCGGGCGTCGGCTCGGCCGGGACGGAGCGGATCACGCCGCCGGCCATCAGGAAGCCGAAGGCGTGGATCGGGTAACTCGGGTTCGGCACCAGCACGACGTCGCCAGGCGCGGTGATCGCCTGCGCCATGTTGGCGAAGCCCTCCTTCGATCCGAGGGTCGCCACCACCTGCGTATCGGGATTCAGGGTCACGCCGAAGCGGCGCTGGTAGTACCCGGCCTGGGCCTTGCGCAGGCCGGCGATGCCCTTGGAGGCCGAATAGCGGTCGGTGCGCGGACGCCCAGCGGTCTCGCATAGCTTGGCGATGACGTGCTTCGGGGCGTCGAGATCGGGGTTGCCCATGCCGAGATCGATGATGTCGGCGCCCTGCGCTCGGGCGGCGGCCTTGATCCGGTTGACCTGTTCGAAGACGTAGGGCGGCAGTCGCTTGATGCGGTGGAAGTCGGTCATGGGCGTGTCCATCGGCGCGTCCCGAATCTGGCGTCTTTCGTCTGTGCCGGTCGCGCGAACCCCATGCTCTAGCAGAGTTGCGAGCCGTCGCCGACCCTCAAAACGGTCGGGCTATCGGGGGGCCGCGGGGGCCGGCTTGATGGCGGCGGCGGCGCCCTGCCCGGCGCTGGTGGCGGCCCGTCCGCGGGCTTCGTTGCGCCCGCGGGCACTTTCCAGCTCCGCCTCCAGCGCCTTCTGCCCGGTGACGGATTTGGCCCGCACCGGGCGCTTCGGCGCGTCGACGCCCACCGCCATGAAGTCGGGCTTCTCCTTGCCGCGCGATTCGGCGACGAAATCCGGCGCCGCGACGACCCGTGGCCCATAGCCTGCATCGGAGGCCATCGAGCGCACGACGTCACCCGAACAGGCCGCGAGTGACCCGACGAGCAGTCCCAAGCCACCCGCGCGGACGGCGCGCAGGAGCGGATCGACACGGTGCGACAGGACGACAGGGTTCAAAAAGGCGCGGTCCATCGTCACAGGCCCATGAGAAGATCGGCCGGATGTTTCGACGTCGTCCGGAGCCGGGCTGGCGAAACCTTTGGCTCGCTCCTTATTTTGTCGGAAACGAGGCCCGTACGACCGGGTCGACGGACCAATCAACAGGGAGGCACGCTTGACGAGCCCGCAGGCGCCGGATCGGACCGCCACTCCGAAGTCGGTCTCACACGGCGCGGGGCCGGACGGGGTGACCCCGCCGATGCCGGACTTCGAGGCGCTGTCCCGCAACGCCGGGCACTTCGTGGAAGCGATGGGCCGCAACGTCGCCCGCCTTCTCGGGCCGGAGGGTCAGGCGGGCAAGCCCGGCAGCGAGATGAGCGAGGCCGCGAAGGTCTTCGGGCAGGTGGCCGAGGCGTGGCTCACCGATCCGAACCGCAGTGCCGAGGCCCAGGCCCGCCTGTCGCAGGCGTTCCTGTCCCTCTGGGGCTCCACCTATCTGCGGCTGCAGGGCCAGCCGGCCGACCCGGTGGCGCTCCCGGAACCCCGGGACGCGCGCTTCGCCCATGCGGAGTGGTCGACCAACCCGTATTTCGACTTCATCAAGCAGGCCTACCTGCTGGCGACCCGCTGGGCCGAGGGCCTCGTGGACGAGGCCGAGGGACTCGACACGCAGACGCGCCACAAGGCGCAGTTCTATCTGCGCCAATTCACCAGCATGCTCTCGCCCTCGAACTTCCTGCCGACCAACCCGGAGTTGATCCGCCATACCCTGCAGGAGAACGGCGCCAACCTCGTCCGCGGCCTGAAAATGTACGAGGAGGATCTGCAGGCCGGCGGCGGCCAGCTGCGCGTGCGCCAGACCGACCCGAGCGGCTTCGAGGTCGGCCGCAACATGGCGGTCACCCCCGGCGAGGTGGTGTTCCGCAACGACCTGATCGAGCTGATCCAGTACGCCCCGACCACCGAGACCGTGCTGCGGCGCCCGTTCCTGATGGTGCCGCCCTGGATCAACAAGTTCTACATCCTCGACCTCAATCCCCAGAAGAGCTTCTTCAAGTGGATGGTCGACCAGGGGCTGACGGTCTTCTGCATCTCCTGGGTGAACCCGGATTCGCGCCACGCCGACAAGGACTTCGAGTCCTACATGCGGGAGGGGATCGAGGCGGCCATCGACGCGATCGGCGTCGCCACCGGCGAGAGCGCGGTGACGGCGGCGGGCTACTGCGTCGGCGGCACGCTCCTCGCCGTGACGCTCGCCATGCAGGCCGCCACCGGCAACCGGCGGATCAAGAGCGCGACGCTGCTCACCACCCAGGTCGATTTCACCCATGCGGGGGATCTGAAGGTCTTCGCCGATGAAGACCAGATACGCCAGGTCGAGGCGCGTATGGCCGAGCAGGGCTACCTGGAAGGCGCCCGCATGGCGAATGCCTTCAACATGCTCCGGCCGAACGACCTGATCTGGCCCTACATCGTGAACAACTACATCAAGGGCAAGACACCCTCGGCGTTCGACCTACTGTACTGGAATTCCGACGCCACCCGCATGCCGGCGGCGAACCATTCCTTCTATCTGCGCAACTGCTACCTCGACAACACCCTGGCGCAGGGCCGGATGGTGCTGGGCAATGTCCGCCTCGACCTCAAGAAGGTGCAGGTTCCGATCTTCAACCTCGCCACCCGGGAGGACCACATCGCGCCCGCGCTGTCGGTGTTCGAGGGCTCGAAGGCGTTCGGCGGCAAGGTCGACTTCGTCCTGGCGGGCTCGGGCCACATCGCCGGCGTGATCAACCCGCCCGCCAAGCCCAAATACGGCTACTGGACCGGTGGCCCGGTGAAGGGGACCCTCGAGGCGTGGATCGCCGCTGCCGTCGAGACCAAGGGCTCGTGGTGGCCCTACTGGTTCCAGTGGATCGAGGCGCAGGCCCCTGACCGGGTCCCGGCCCGGAAGCCGGGCGGCGACGCGCTCCCGTCCCTTGGACCGGCCCCCGGGACCTATGTGCGGATGCGCGCCTGACGCCCAAAGCCCGTCGAAGGCGCGCCGGGCCTCCCGGTCACCCGGGACGCCGGCGTTCGGTTCGGGACGCCCGGAGGCCGGGCATCCCGCGCAGGGCGCTCAGTATTTCCGGACCAGAGGCGCCAGGGCCGGCGCGGCCGGAGCGCCGAACACGTAGCGGAAGCCCACGGAGACGATGTCGGCGCTGGAATCGACGACGCCGGCGAAGGCGATGTTGCCGACGTTGTAGTCGCGGCCGAGGCCCGCCAGGATCCGCGACCGGTCCAGGAACAGGTGCGAGTAGGCGAGGTTGAGCGTCAGGCGCTCGTTCCAGCGGTAGCTGGCGCCGACCGACAGATTGTAGCGATCGCCGTCCGGCAGGCGCACCGAGCGGTTCCTGAAGTCGATCGGCGACGTCTCGTAGCCGAAGCCGGTGCGCAGGGTCAGGTTCGGCGACGCGTCGTACTCGGCGCCGATCGAATAGGTGAACCCGTCCTTGTAGTTGAGCGGCAGGGTGTTCACCGGTAGCCCGATCGTCTTCGACACGATGCCGATCGTGCCGAGCCTCGACCAGTTGTCCCACTCGAAGCCCAGATTCACCCGCGCCACCGGCGAGACCGCCTGCGTGAGGCCGACGCTCAGCTTGTCGGGGGTGTTCAGCTTCGCGCGGACCTGACCGGCCAGCGGCGCCAGGGCGAGCAGCGGCACGCCGATCGAGCCGTCGATCTCGTGGTGGACCGAGGAGCGGTAGCCGATGCCCAGCACGGTCCCGGCGCGGGGCGTCAGCGTGGCGCCCGCGGTGAAGCCCGCACCCCAGGACTCCCCCTTGAGGAACGAGCTCGGATAGGAGGTCGGCAGGATGCCGGGGATCGGCAGCGCCTGGCGCAGGGTCAGGCGGAAGTACTCGATGTTCGGGCCGGCCGCGATCGAGAGCCACTCGTTGACCTTGAACCCGATGACCGGGTTGATCGCCAGCGAGAAGATCCGCGACGAGCGCCCGTAGACCTCGCCGGACCAGACCTGGTTCGGCTTGGTGACCAGCCCGAAGGGAGCGCCGGTGGACAGGCCGAGCCACAGCCGGTCGTTGAGCTGGTACGAGGTCGCGCCCGCCGGCACGACCGCCCCCTGGCCGAGTTCGCCCGAGCCGCCCAGCCGCGCGAAGCCCGGATTGGTGCCCGGCGCGGGGCGGATCTCGGACGAGAGGCCGATATAGGTGAAGTTCTGCTCCGCGACGAAGCCCGGGTTCATCGTGATGGTCGCGGGGTTCCAGAACATCGACGAGACGCCGCCCGACCCCGACGCCGCGCCCGCGAAGGCCAGCCCCTGAGCCTCGGTGCTCTGCTCCCGGAGCCCGAAAGCCCCCGCCTGCGCCTGACCGGCGCCGAGGATCACCGCCGTGGCCGCCAGCATCGCAGCGCGCACTGTCCCGCCCATCTGTTCCCCCAAGCCCTCTGGATTCTGCCGGGCGCCGTCGTTTGTTCGAGACCCGTTATGCGGCGACCGGTCGTGCATGGTGCCGGCTTTCGGGGCAGCGCCGCAATGCTGCTCATCAATTTCGATGTCGAGAAGAGCATCAGTAGATCAATCTGCACAAACTCCACGGCAACGACTGAACCCGCTCGGAATACCATTTTCAACAGTCGAAATTTGAGCTTCCTCACCTAAGCATCGACCTGAACAATAAATCCTGAGACCACCGACCCTGCACTTTTCCGCCATCCTGTTGCCCGTCGGCGACACCCGGCAGACCCACGCGGCCTGCCGCCGGCCTTGCACCCGCGTCGACGCCCGGCCATGGTCCCGGCGTCCGGCGCAGACCGGTTCAGGGAAGGATGTGGAGTGCGGCGATGAAGCTCTTCCGGCACGGCCCGAGCGGCGACGAGAAGCCCGGCCTCGTGGATGCGAACGGGGGGCTGCGCGATCTCTCGGGCCTCGTGCGCGACATCGCCGGGCCGGCGCTCGCCCCCGATTCGCTGGCGCGGCTGCGCGCCCTCGATCCCGAGACCCTGCCGAAGCTGCCGCCGGACGTGCGCCTCGGCCCCTGCGTCGGCGGCACCCGCAACGTGGTGGCGATCGGCCTCAACTTCGCCGACCACGCCGCCGAGACGGGTTCGCCGATCCCCGCGGAGCCGATCATCTTCAACAAGGCCCCGTCCAGCCTGTGCGGGCCGAACGACACGGTGATCATTCCCAAGGGCTCGTCCAGCACGGACTGGGAGGTGGAACTGGCCGTGGTGATCGGCCGGCGCGCCAGCTACGTCCACGCCAACGAGGCGCTGAGCTACGTGGCGGGCGCCTGCATCTGCAACGACGTCTCGGAGCGCGAGTGGCAGATGAATCGCGGGCCAACCTGGACCAAGGGCAAGAGCGCGCCGACCTTCGGGCCGCTGGGTCCGTGGCTCGTCACCCTCGACGAGATCCCCGACCTCAAGAACCTCGCCATGAGCCTCGACGTCAACGGCGAGCGCCGCCAGACCGGCTCCACGGCGACGATGATCTTCGACGTGCCCCAGCTCGTCGCCTACGCGTCGCACTTCATGCTGCTGGAGCCGGGCGACGTGATCACCACCGGCACCCCGCCGGGCGTGGGCCTCGGCATGAAACCGCCACGCTACCTGAAGGCCGGCGACGAGATGGTCCTGCGGATCGACCGGCTCGGCGAGCAGCGCCAGAAGGTCATCGCCTTCGACGACTGGACCGCCAAGGCCTCGGCCCGGGAGCCGACAGGTTGAAGGGATGCGGCCTCCGCGCGGCCTGCGCCGCACGGAGGCGCTTGATTTTTCGTCGCCGATCCCACTCAAGGGCACCATGAGCCAAGCTGCCGACCCGCACGCGACCGACTTCCGCCACGACTGGAGCGTGGCCGAGATCCAGGCGATCCATGACCTGCCGTTGCTCGATCTCGTGCATCGGGCCGCGCTCGTGCACCGGGCGCACAACGACCCGGCGGATGTTCAGCGGGCGAGCCTGCTGTCGATCAAGACGGGGGGGTGCCCGGAGGATTGCGGCTACTGCTCGCAATCGGCCCATCACAAGGAGACCGGCCTCCCGCGCCAGCGCCTGATGCCGGTGGAGACCGTGCTGGCCGAGGCTGCCGCCGCCAAGGCATCGGGCGCCACCCGGTTCTGCATGGGCGCGGCGTGGCGCAGCCCGAAGGACGGGCCGGATTTCGACGCGGTCCTCGCCATGGTCCGCGGCGTGCGCGGCCTCGGCATGGAGGCCTGCGTGACGCTGGGCATGCTGACGGCCCACCAAGCCGAGCGCCTCGCGGAGGCCGGCCTCACGGCCTACAACCACAATCTCGATACCGGCCCCGACTACTACGACAAGATCGTGTCGACCCGGACCTACGAGGACCGGCTGACCACGCTGGAGCGCGTCCGCGCGGCCGGCATCGGCGTCTGCTGCGGCGGCATCGTCGGCCTGGGCGAGGCGGCGAGCGACCGCGTGGCGATGCTGCAGGTCCTGGCCAACCACGCGCCGCATCCGGAGAGCGTCCCGATCAACGCGCTGGCGGCGGTCGCTGGCACGCCGCTGGGCGATGCCGCGGAGGCAGTGGATCCCTTCGACCTGGTCCGCATGTGCGCGACCGCCCGGATCGTGATGCCCCGAGCCCGAGTCCGGCTCAGCGCGGGCCGCCGCTCGCTCAGCCGGGAAGCCCAGGCGCTGTGCTTCCTCGCCGGAGCGAATTCGATCTTCTACGGCGAGCGGCTCCTCACTACCGCCAACAACGAGGCGGATGCGGATGCGGCCCTGCTGGCCGATCTCGGCATCCGGGTGGCCGAACCCGTGCTGGCCGCAGCGGAATAGGGGCTCAGCCCTCGGGCAGCACGATCCGGAAGCGCGCGCCGGACTCGCACGCGTCGAGGGCGAGGGTGCCGCCGTTGATCCCGATCAACTCGGCGGCGATGGGCAGGCCGAGGCCGGTGCCGCCGGACCGCATGGAGCCCTGGAACGGCGCGAACAGATTCTCCCGGGCGCGGGCCGGCAGGCCGGGACCGTTGTCGCTCACCAGGATGGTCACCCGGCCGGGCTCCTCGCGGCCGGCCGCGACCCGCACGGTGGCGTCCGCGACCTTGGCCCCGTCCAGTGCCTGCACGGCGTTGCGGACGAGGTTGGCGAGCGCCCGGCCGAGCTGCTCTGGATCGGCCTGCACGCTCAGGTCGCCCGCCGCGACCTCCACCGCCACGGGATGGACCGCCAGCGCGGCGAGATCGGGGAGTTCGGCGAAGATCGGTGCGAGCGGCGTGCTGGCGAGCCGCGGCGCCCGCTCGGCGACGCGCCCGTAGGCGAGGGTCGCCTCGCAGAATCGGATCGCCCGGGCCAGCGTTCCCACGAGGCGCGGGGCCACGCGCTGCACCGTCGGATCCGCGGTGCCCTCCAAGCGGTCGCCCAGGAGCTGCGCACCGGTGAGCAGGTTGCGCAGTTCGTGGCTGATCTTGCTCACCGCGAGGCCCAGCTCGGCGAGCCGCCGCTTCTGGCGGAGCTGATCGGCGAGACTGCGCTGCATCCGTCCCAGTGCCCGCTCGGCCTGGCCGATCTCGTCGTTGCGGCGGGACGGCGCGATGATCCGTCCGGCATCCTCCGGATCGTCCGCGAAGGCCGTGATGCTGGTGGCGAGCCGCCGCACCGGCCGCACGATCAGAACCTGCAGCACCACGAAGACGAGACCCGCCGCGGCCGCCGCGATGATCAGCGAGGAGACCAGCAGCCGCAACGCGTAGTCGATCATGGCGGTGCGCAGCGGCGCCTCGTCGAGCAGGATCTCGACCCGGTCGAAGCCGACGCCCCCCTCCCCGACCACGCGGATCGGCTCGCGGACCGGAGCCACCAGGGTGCGCCATGCCCCCCGGATCGCCGACACGGCGGTGACGTCGCGCAGGTCGACGGTGTCGGCGACCTGCTCGGGCATCGGCTCGATGGCGAGGAGGCGCTGCGCGCCGCCGCCACGGACCGCGATCGCCCGGGCGTTCACCCCCGCCAGCAGCCGGCTCTCCAGCCCCTCGGAGACCGGTTCCCCGCTTCGCCCGTCGAGCACGAGGGCGGCGACCTGCGCGGCCGCGAGGCGGTCGGACATCCACTCGATCCGGTAATTGGCCACCGCCGGCACGTAGGTCAGCACCTCGGCCACCACTACGAAGGCGACGGTGACGAGGAACAGCCGGCCGGACAGGCCGAGGCGTGCCGGGCGCCGATCCGGCAGGTCGCGGCTCGGGGCAGCCGTCGGCACCTCCGTCGCCGCGGTCGCGTCGGCCTCGACGGACACGCCGGTCACGCTCCGCGCGGGCATCGCGGATGCGGATCGGCGGAGAGAGGATGGAGCGTGCTCGAGCCGGATCCGGCCTTCGCGGGAGACATGTTCACAAGCCACAGATTCTAAGCCGGGAATACAGGCTCCCGGCGGTGCGCACTATACGATATCCACCCGCATGGGGTTGCATGTGCCCTGAAACACGGAAAACA
Source organism: Methylobacterium sp. P3_A11 (assembly GCF_056403155.1). Taxonomy (NCBI): domain Bacteria; kingdom Pseudomonadati; phylum Pseudomonadota; class Alphaproteobacteria; order Hyphomicrobiales; family Methylobacteriaceae; genus Methylobacterium; species Methylobacterium sp. P3_A11. The sequence continues at coordinate 3,628 of NZ_JBFUGA010000077.1, read as the reverse complement.
CGGCCGGCGTCGGGCCGCGGATCTCAGCCGCCGCTCCGTCTGGCGCGCCGGCTCAGCAGCATGCTGGCCAGGGCGAAGACGGCCAGCATCGCGAGGCCCGCCACCATTTTGGGCGTCACGAGGGCGCGCAGGGTCAGGGCGTCGTCGCAGCCGCCCGCGCCGACGGTCAGGCAGGCGGTTCTGGCGGCCTCATGGGCGGCGACCACGTCCTCGATCCCCGCCCCCGTGGTCGCGTACACGACCGCCCCCGGAAGGAGCCCGAGGAAAGTGGCGAGCACGAAGACCCGCATCTTCACCCCGAAGGCGGCCGGGGCGAGGTTGGTCACCCAGAAGGGGAACAGTGGCAGGAGCCGAAGGACCGCGATGTAGCCGAAGGCGTCCCGCCGGAAGCCCTCGGCGAGCCCGGACAGGCGCGTGCCGCCGATCCGCCGGAGCAAATCGGCGCCGGGTCCCCGGCCGATGGCGAACACGATCGCGGCCCCCGTCGTGGCGGCGCAGACCGCGGTCAGCGCCCCTGGCACGATCCCGAACAGGAAGCCGCAGATCATGGTCAGGATCAGGGTGGCCGGCACCGACACGACCACGGCCCCCACATAGAGGCAGTAGGCCGCTACCAGTGCGCGGACGTAGCCGGACTCGACGAAGCCGCGCAGCCAGGTCCGGGAGGCGAGCAGCCGGTCGAGGCTCAGGAGCTGTGCGGCGCCGGAGACGAGGACGATGGCGGAGACGGAAAGCAGCAGCACCAGCGGCAGCCAGCGCCGCAGCCGCTTCCCGCGTCCCTCGGCGACGGGCGCGGCCGCGCTCACCCGGGCTTGCGCATCCGCAGGATCTTGAAGAACCCCCCCGGGAAGGTCGGCTTCAATCCCAGCACCTCGACGCCGTTGCGCCGCGCCCAAGCCTCGATCCGCGTCGCCTTGAAGTCCGACGACCAGCCGATCTTGGTGCAGAGCGGCGCCACGATCTCCTCGACCCGGGCGACCGGACCCTCGCTCTGGCCGAAATGGTTGGCCAGCACGATGCCGCCGCCCGGGCGCACCACCCGCAGGAACTCCGACATCGCGGCCTCGGGATCCGGCACCAGGGTGATCAGGAACTGCGCCACCACGGCATCGAAGCTCGCATCGGCGTAGCCCAGGTGACAGACATCCATGACCTGGAGGCCCTTCACGTGGGACAGGTTCCGGCGCCGCACCTTGGCGCGGGCGCGCTTGAGCATGTCCTCGGACAGGTCGACGCCGCAGACGAAGCTGGCCTTCGGGTAGTACCCCAGCGCCAGCCCGGTGCCGACGCCGGCCTCCAGGATCCGCGGCCCGTGCTCGGCGGCGGCCTCGACGGCCGCGCGGGCCGCGGGCTCGGTGAGCTTGTCGTAAAACACGTCGTAGACAGGCGCCCAGCGGGCATAGGCCTTGCGCATCAGGGCCGTGCTCGGCCCGGCCATCTGCGGCTCGCTCAGCATCGTTCGTCGTATCCAGAGGTTGAGATCAGGCGGCCTCGAGGGGCCGGGCCGACAACGCGTCGACGCGCCGGATGGTGCCGCCGCCGAGCACCCGCGCCCGGGGACCGTCATCCGCGTAGATCGCGCAGGCCTGCCCTGGGGAAACCCCGTCCTCGGGCTCGGCGAGCACGATCTCGGCGGCGCCGTCGGCCCCGACCGTGAGCGTCGCCGGGCGCGGCGGCCGGGTCGAGCGCACGCGGACCGCAACGGGCAGGTCGCGCAGGGTCTCGACCGGCCCCTCGCCGAGCCAGTTCAGGTCCGAGAGGCGGATCCGGGTCGTGGCCAGCGCCGTGCGCGGTCCGACCACCACCCGGGCGGAATCCGGCTCCAGCCGCACGACGTAGAGCGGCTCCGGCCCGGACAGGCCGAGGCCCTTCCGCTGGCCCACCGTGTAGTGGACGATGCCCTCGTGCCGGCCCAGCACGCGGCCGGCGAGGTCCACGATCTCGCCGGGCCGCGCCGCATCGGGGCGCAGGCGGGCGATCACGTCGCTGTAGCGGCCCTGCGGCACGAAGCAGATGTCCTGGCTGTCGGGCTTCTCGGCCAGCGACAGGCCGAGATCCTTCGCCAGCGCCCGGGTCTCGGTCTTCGCCATCTCGCCGAGGGGGAAGCGCAGGAAGTCGAGCTGCTCGGCCGTGGTGGCGTAGAGGAAGTAGCTCTGGTCCCGGGCCGGATCGAGGGCGCGGTGGAGCGCCCGTCCGCCGCCCGGCAGCGCCCGGCTCGCCACGTAGTGCCCGGTGGCCAGCGCGTCGGCGTTCAGGTCCCGGGCGAGGCCGAGGAGGTCGCGGAACTTTACGGTGCGGTTGCACTCGACGCAGGGGATCGGCGTCTCGCCGGCGAGGTAGCTCTCGGCGAACTTCTCGATGACCGCATCGCGGAACCGGTCCTCGTAATCGAGGACGTAATGCGGAATGCCGAGATGCTCCGCCGCCGCCCGCGCGTCGTGGATATCCTGGCCGGCGCAGCATGCGCCCTTGCGATGGCTCGCCGCGCCGTGGTCGTACAGCTGGAGCGTGACGCCGACCACGTCGAAGCCCTGCCGCTTCAGGAGGCCCGCGACCACGGAGGAATCGACGCCGCCCGACATGGCGACGACGACGCGCGTCTCGTGGGGGGCTTTGGGAAGATCGAGGGCGTTCATCGCGAGGGTCCGCAGCCGCCGGCCCGGAAGCTCCCTGGCTGCACGGCCCGTCTATAGCGGGACTTCGCCCGCCTTTCCAGGGCAGGCGGCCCGACGGGGCCGCCCACCCTGCAGAACCTGCCGGGTGGGCGGCAGCTTCGACCGGATCCGGCGCCAGAGCCGCAGGGATATCTGTCGATCTTTCAAAGCCTTATTCGAATTCCGGGATGGCGCGCGGCTTGCTGTGAAGGGGCCAAGAGGAGCCCGGTTATGGCGAGCGGTGCGGCGGATCGGTTGGATGTCACCACGTGGATTCCCTCCACGCGGAGCGCGGCTGCCCCGCGTTCGGGCTGGGAGGCCGCCGGGGTGGCCGCCCGAGCCGGCGACTCCACGCAGGACCGCTTCGGCGCCGCCCTGAACGCCGCGCAGTCCCGGGAGGACGCAGCGACGGCGCGCGCCCGCACAGCCGGCCAGCGCGACCTCGCCGACTCGGTCCGCACCCGTCAGGCGTCCCAGCGCGAGCAGGCCGACACCGTGCGTGCGGCCGGCGACCGCGCACGGGACTCCGCGTTGCAGGCCGACGCCCGGGCCGCCGACCGGAAGGCCGGCCTCGCTGATCAGACGCGCCCACCGGCTCCCGCGGCGCCGGCATCGCAGAGGGACGACTCCCGCCCCGCGGCAGCTCCGCGCGGGCAGACCCCGACATCGGGCACGGCGAAGGCTTCCGAGACCGATCGGACGCCCGCCCATGCACAGCAGGGCTCCGAGCGGACCCCGACCACTCAGGATGCGGAAGCCGCGGTCTCCACGGCCACTGGCCCCAACACGGTGCCCGCCGACGCGCCGACGCCCTCGCAGACCGCCGGGACCACCGAGGTCGCCGCGCAGGCCACAGGCGCTGGCCCCGCCGCCTCGCTCCTGGCCCTCATCGCCACGTTGGCCCAGCGCGGCGCTGTGGCGGAGGCCCCCAAGAGCGAGGCGGACGCCGGCGCTGCGGCGGCGAAGGACGGTGC
>NZ_JBFUGA010000076.1:0-28323 GCF_056403155.1 Methylobacterium sp. P3_A11 | reverse complement strand
GAGTTACCGGCGCGCGCAGGGCAGCCTGAACGCTCTGGCCGAGCCGGCGGTGGGCGCGACGCTCGGCCGCCTCAGGGAAGCCCAGGACGCGATGGCGGCCCTCCGCCCCCGCGTCGACGAGGCCCTCAGGCAGCCGAAGGCCCGGCGTGACCCGGCGCTTCTGCCCGCCGCGATGTCCGCCTTCCAGGGTCTGGTGGATGCGCTGACGGCCACGCTGAAGACGGTCGACGCGGCCATTCCCCGGTCCGATCCCGTCCTGCAGCGCTATCTCGCCCTCAAGCAGGCGGCCTGGGAGACGCGCGTCGCCAGCGGCAACGTCGCGGTGCGGGTGCAGGCGTCCCTGGTTGCCGGGACATCGTGGTCCCTGCCCGAGACGGTCGCCGCGGCGGAAGAGCGGGCCGAGCTGATGACCGCGTGGCGGCGCACGACCGAGGCCGCGATCGACGTCTCGGAGACGGTGCGGGCCGCGTTCGAGAGGGCGAAGGCCAGCAATTTCGAGGGCGACTCGAAGGCCATCGCGCAGGCGGTCTTCGACGCGCTCAGCACGCATACGGCCCCGAACCACACGTTCGACGAGCTGCGGCAGCGCAACACCGAGAACCAGCGCTTCCTCGTCGCCCTGAGCGATGCGGCCCTCGACGCGATGGTGGCGCGCGCCGAGACCCTCGCCGACGCGGCGCGGAGCGACGTCGAACGCAGCGTCGCGGCGTTGCTGGCGGTGATCCTGCTGGTGTCGCTCGGCCTGTGGACCCTGTTCGGCGGCGTGCTGCACCCGCTCCGGGCGCTGACGGCGGCGATGCAGGCGCTGGCGGAGGGGGAGGCCTCCGTCACGGTTCCCGCGCGCACCTACCGCAACGAGATCGGCGCGATGGCGCGAGCCGTCCAGGTATTCAAGGACAACCTCATCCGCAGCCGCCGGATCGAAGCCGAAGCCGCCGAGGGCCGGAGGGCGGCCGAGGAGCGGCGCAGGACCGGCCTGCGGGAGATGGCCGAGCGGTTCGAGCGCACGGTCGGCGGCTTCATCGGTCAGGTCTCCGACTCGGCAACCGTCCTGCAGGGCACGGCCCAGACCATGACGGCGACCGCGACCCAGACGGCGAGCCAGTCCAGCGCGGTGGCGGCCGCCGCCGAGCAGGCCGCCGCCAACGTCAACACCGTCGCGGCCGCGGCCGAGGAACTCGGCACGTCCGTGGAGGAGATCGGCAGGCAGGTCGAGGGATCGACCAAGCTCGCCCAGGGGGCGGTCTCGGAGGCGGGACAGACGGGCGCCCTGGTCCGGGAGCTGAGCGGCGCGGTGGCGCGGATCGGCGACGTGGTCGGGCTGATCACCGCGATCGCCGGCCAGACCAACCTGCTGGCGCTCAACGCCACGATCGAGGCGGCCCGCGCCGGCGAGGCGGGCCGGGGCTTCGCGGTCGTCGCCACCGAGGTGAAGGACCTGGCCGCGCAGACCGCGAAGGCCACCGAGGAGATCGCCGGCCAGATCGCCGGCATCCAGGGGGTGACCGGCGAGGCCGTTTCGGCGATCGGCACGATCACGGAGCGGATCCGGGAGATCAGCGGGGTGGCGACCTCGATCGCCGCGGCGGTCGAGGAGCAGGGATCGGCCACCCGGGAAATCGTCCGCAACATCGGGCAGGCGGCCGTCGGCACCGGCGCGGTGACCAGCACCATTCTCGGGGTCGCCGGGGCCGCCGGGGAGACCGGCCGGGCGGCCGACGCGGTGCTCGCGGCGGCGTCCGCGCTGTCGCGCCAGTCCGAGCATCTCACGGCAGAAGTCACGCGCTTCCTCGACACCGTCCGCGCCGCCTGACCGGAGGGCTTGGGGCCTCCGGGGCGTCCCCGCCCCGATCTTGCCCGGTTAGGGGAGTCTTACGGCTCCTACGCTACAGCGCGTGGAACGGGCGGGCCGTTTCCGCCGCTCATGAGACGCCGTCCATGGCCGTGATCGCCGCCTTCGTCATCAATGCGGGGCTCAACTTCGCCCTCGGGCTGCTGATCGCGAAGCTCCTGGGACCCGCCGATTTCGGCCGGTTCGCCCTGGCGACCACGGGGGCGATCGTCCTCAACACGGTGCTGTTCGAGTGGCTGCGCCTGTCGGCGACGCGGTTCTACTCGGGCCGCGTGCGCGTCGACGAGCCGTGGATCCGCCACGGACTCGACCGGGCCTATCTGCGTATCGGCCTGCTGCTCTTGGCCGCCGCCGCCCTGTGCGGCGCCTTCGGCTTCGCCGGCGGGGCGGACGGGCGTGAGGCGGTGCTGTGCGGAACCGGTCTCGCGGCCCTGGGCATCGGCGTGTTCGACTACCACGCGGCCCTCGCCCGGGCGCGGTTCGACGGCAGGCTCTATCTCGGCCTCGTGGCGGTGAAGAACGTCCTGTCCTTCGCCATGATGGCGGCGGCGGCTTGGTGGCTGCCCCAGCCGGCCTGGGTGCTGGCGGCGGCCGGGATCAGCCAGCTCCTTGCGGTGGTGCTGCTGCGCCACCCCCTGCGCGACCCGCGCACGCCCTTCGAGCGGCCGCGCCTTTCGGCGACCTGGCGGGTCTTCGCGCGCTACGGCCTGCCGCTGATCGCCGCCAACACGGCCTATCAGTGCCTCGCCTTCGTCAATCGGGGCGCCATCGCGGGCCATGCCGGCTTTGCCGAGGCCGGCTACTTCGCCCTGGCCGCCGACGTCACGTCGCGTGCGCTGATGACGCTGGGCACCGCCCTGGACCTGCTGCTGTTCCAGCTCGCCGTGCAGGCCGAGGAGCAGAGCGGCCGCGCCGCCGCCGAGGCGCAGGTCGCCGCCAATGCCGGCACCGTGTTCGCGCTGCTGGCGCCCTGCGCGGTCGGCTTCTGGGCGGTGCTGCCGGCGCTCCAGGGGCTGGTGGTGCCGGACGCCTATCGCGGGCCGTTCGAGACCTACAGCACCGTGCTGATGCCGGGCCTGTTCTGCCTGTCCATGATGTTCTACGCCCTCAATCCGGTCTTCCAGATCCGCCGCCGGACCCTGCCGGTGGTCGCCGCCGCCCTGGTGGGCCTCGCGGTCAACGGCGCCGGCCTGCTGGTCCTGCCGGATCGGATGGGCGGGCTCGGCGTCGCGCTGGCGCAGAGTGCGGGTCTTGCCGCCGCCGGATCGTGGCTCGGCTGGCGCGCCCTCATCGGCCCGGAGCGCATCGCGCTGCCCTGGGGTGAGATCGGCGTCGCGGCCCTCGCCTGCGCGGCGATGGGTCTGGCCCTCGCGCCGTTCCGGCACCTGCCGCCCGCCGCCGCGCTGGCGATCCTGGTTCCGGCCGGGATGGCGCTCTACGGAGCGCTCGTCTGGATCTTCGACATCGCCGGCCTGCGTCGTGAGATCCTGGCCCGCCTGCGTCCGGCCCGGACGGCCGCGGCGGAATAGGGCTCACGGCAGGGCCGCTTTCCCGGCGAAACCCGGCCACTGAAACCCCGCGACGCCACCTCCGCTTGAATCCGTCGGCGGTTCCGGCGAAACCGGCCCTGGAACAGGTCCAAAGAACCGGGACGGAAACGATGGGCGCCTACGAGCCCGCCACCGAGGCGGAGGCCGGGGAGATCGTGCGGGCCGCCGCCGGACGCGGCGAGCGGCTGCGGCTTTCCGGCGGCGGCACCGCCGCAGGCCTCGGCCGGCCCGCGCAGGACAGCGCGACGCTCTCCGCGCGGGCGCTGACCGGCGTGACGCTCTATGAGCCCGCCGAGATGGTAGTGGCGGCCCGGGCCGGCACCCCGCTCGCCGAGGTCGAGGCGCTCCTCGCGACCCGGGGCCAGATGCTGCCCTTCGAGCCGATGGATCTGCGCGGCCTCTATGGCAGCACAGGCGAACCGACCCTCGGGGCCGTGGCGGCGATCAACAATGCCGGGCCCCGGCGGATCAATGCCGGGGCGGCCCGGGACAGCCTGATCGGCGTCCGCTTCGTCAATGGGCGGGGCGAGGCGATCAAGTCGGGCGGCCGGGTGATGAAGAACGTCACCGGGCTCGATCTCGTGAAGCTGATGGCCGGCGCCCACGGCACGCTGGGCCTGCTCACGGAGGTCACCTTCAAGGTTCTGCCCGCCTGCGAGCGCGTCGCCACCCTGGTCTTCTCCGGGCTGGACGATGCTCGGGCGGTGACGGCCCTGTCGGAGGCTCTGGGCTCGCCCTTCGAACTCACCGGGGCGGCGTATCTGCCGGCGGGGATCGGCGCCCCGGAGGCGCGGACCCTGATGCGCCTCGAAGGCTTTTCGGATTCCATCGACTACCGCACCGGTGAGCTGCGCCGCCTGCTGAAGCGCTACGGCCAGCCCGCGATCGTGGACGGCGAGGCCGGTACCGCCCTCTGGCGGTCCGTGCGCGATGCTGCCCCCCTGGCCGAGCCCCGGGAGGCCGCCCTCTGGCGGATCTCCACCGCTCCGACCCACGGGCCGGCCCTGGCCGCGGCCATCGCGGCCGAGCGTGACGCGCGCTGGTTCTTCGACTGGGGGGGCGGCCTGATCTGGCTCGCCACCGGCTCGGAGGGCGATGCCGGGGCCGGGACGGTGCGCCGGGCCGTGCAGGCCCAGGGCGGCCACGCCACGCTGGTGCGCGCCCCCGACRCCGTGCGCGCCGCCGTGCCGGTGTTCCAGCCGCTGGCCGAGCCGCTGATGCGGCTCACCGCAGGCATCAAGGCGGCGCACGACCCCGCCGGGCTGCTGAACCCGGGCCGGATGTACGCGGGGCTTTGAATTTCCCGCCCCCTCGCGGGGCGGGGTCAGGGGTGGAGGTGGTTCAGGACCGCGCGCCGCGGTGCCTCCTGCGCCGCCCCCGCCGGGGATCCCGGATCCTCGAACGTCTCCCCGCGAGGGGCGAGGAGAGCAGGCAGGAAGAGACCGTGCAGACCAACTTCGCCCCCGCCCAGCTCGCCGATCCCGCCATGGCGGCCTCGGAAAAAATCCTGCGGACCTGCGTGCATTGCGGCTTCTGCACGGCGACCTGCCCGACCTACCTGCTGCTCGGCGACGAACTCGATTCCCCTCGCGGCCGGATCTACCTCATCAAGGACATGCTGGAGGGCGGCAAGCCGGCCTCGCAGGAGGTGGTCAAGCACGTCGACCGCTGCCTCTCCTGCCTGTCTTGCATGACCACCTGCCCGTCCGGGGTGCACTACATGCACCTCGTCGACCACGCCCGGGCGCATATCGAGAAAACCTACGCGCGGCCGGCCGGAGACCGGTTCCTGCGCGCGGTGCTCGCCCAGGTCCTGCCCTACCCGAACCGCTTCCGCCTCGCCCTGGCGGCGGCGAAGCTCGGCGCCCCGTTCCGGAGCCTGGTGGCCCGGCTGCCGCGGATCGGCAACCGCCTCGCCGCGATGCTCGACCTCGCCCCGGCCGGCATGCCGCCCCGGGAGCCGACCAACCGGCCCGGCCGGTTCCCGCCGCGGGCGATGCAGGCCGCCCGGCGCGTCGCCCTGCTGCGCGGCTGCGCCCAGAGCGTCCTGAGGCCAGACTTCAACGCTGCGGCGATCCGGCTGCTCAACCGGCACGGCATCGAGGTGGTCCATGCCAACGAGGGCTGCTGCGGGGCGCTGACCCACCACATGGGCAAGGAGCATTCGGCCCACGCCCTTGCCAAGCAGACGATCGACGCCTGGGACACCGAGATCGCCAAGGGCCTCGATGCAATCCTGGTGACGGCGTCGGGCTGCGGCACGACCATCAAGGATTACGGCTTCATGTTCCGCGACGACCCCGCCTATGCCGAGAAGGCCCAGCGGGTCTCGAGCCTGGCCAAGGACATCACCGAATACGTGGCCCTGCTGGACCTCGCGCCGGTCGCCGAGAACGACCTCGTGGTGGCCTATCACTCGGCCTGCTCGATGCAGCACGGCCAGGGCATCCGCCTGGAGCCCAAGACCCTGCTCAAGCGCGCCGGCTTCACCGTCAAGGACGTGCCCGAGGGCCACATCTGCTGCGGCTCGGCGGGGACCTACAACATCCTTCAGCCGGAGCTGGCCCTGAAGCTGCGCGCCCGCAAGGTCGCCAACATCGAGCGCGTGCGGCCCGACGTCATCGCCACGGGCAACATCGGCTGCGCCACGCAGATCGGGAAAGGAACCGGCATCCCGATCGTCCATACGGTCGAGCTGCTCGACTGGGCGACCGGCGGCCCGAAGCCGGCGGCGCTCGACGGCGTGGGTCCGCGGCTCGAAGCGGCGGAATAGGGTCCTCTCGACCGGGCCGCGGACCCGTCATCGCGCGCGCCGCGAGCGACCCAGGGACGCCCGACGGCCCGGGTTCGCACGCCACACGGAAGGGCTTCGCGCTGCGCCGAGGAATGGCGGTTCCACCATCGCACCCCGTGACAACCCCGTGACATCTCTTCACGCTTGACCCTTGCCAAATCCGCGCGGCGGTCTGTAATGATGTGGACCCCTCTCCGGTCCCGCCGGTCGCCGCAACGGCCCGCGGACGTGGCCGAATTCCTCGCGAAAACGGTCGCGGTGTCGCGGCGGGCCGTTTCGGTCCGCCTGGCGGTGACGGGTGTCGCCCGTGATCGGGCAGGTGTCGCACGACGCGGCGGAGCTTCTCCGCCGCACCCCAGAATTCACGGCCGGTCCCCCGCCGGTCGAGATTGTTTCGCGAGGTCGGGACCACGATGGACGGACGCACGGCCCAGCAGAGCGCTGCGCGTGCCCCGGAGGCGCAAGAGGTGCGTCACGCCGGTCCGTCCCTCCTCCCGGCCATATTCAACCCCAGGCGCCCCTGGCGCCGAACGGCGGTTGACGGCAATTTCCCCTCGAACCCATCCGCCTCGGCGACGAGGCCGGCTCCCCGCCCGACAGGTTTGACGTCGGGCGAGGCGCCGCCGGGACCACGGGCACGGAGAACGACGTCGGCCGCCATGCCGAGAGTCCGACATGGCCAACAAAATGCTGATCGACGCGATGCACCCGGAGGAGACCCGGGTCGTCACGGTCCAGGGGTCTAGGGTCGAGGAGTTCGACTTCGAGGCCGCCAACCGGCGCCAGCTGCGCGGCAATATCTATCTCGCCAAGGTCACCCGGGTGGAGCCGTCGCTCCAGGCGGCCTTCGTCGAGTATGGCGGCAACCGCCACGGCTTCCTGGCCTTCAACGAGATCCACCCCGACTACTACCAGATCCCCCTGGCCGACCGGCAGGCGCTCCTCGAGGAGGAGGCCCGCGACGCGGAGGAGCACCGCGAGCGCGAAGAGCGCCGTCGCCGCTCGCCCCGCCGCTCCCGCGGCCGCCGGGCCGAGGCCCGCGCCCGTGACACCGACGAGACGGTGAGCGTCGAGGACGCGCACGAGGCCGCCCTGGCGGGCGATCAGTCCGAGATCCCCGCCGAGGCCGGGATCGCCCCCGCCGGCATGCCCGACGCCCTGGCCGACAACCCCGAGGCCGTGCAGGAGGCTCTCGCCTCCGAGATTGAGGCCGGTGACATCGCCGCGGCGCAGAACGAGCCGCTGCCGGCCGCCGACGCCGACGACGAGGCCGGCAGCCTTCCTTCGGCCGAGGCGCAGTCCGAGGCTGCCGCCGAGCCCGAGGTCCGGATCGCCGTGGCGGAGGCTCTGACCGTCGCCGAAGCGCCGGCGGAGAGCGTAGCCGACACCGAGGATGAGTCCGCGCCGGCCGTCGTCAACGACGACGACCCCGACGAGGATGCGGAAGACGAGGCGGACGAGGAGTCCGACGACGACGAGGATGAGGACGAGTCGGAGGACGACGAGGACGAGTCCGACGAGGATGAGGATTCCGACGAGGATTCCGACGATCCCGACGCCGAGCCCCGGATCGCCCAGGTCGGCGGCAACGGCGACGCGCTTGCCGAGATCCCGGAGCGCCCTCGCCACTACCGCCGCCAGTACAAGATCCAGGAGGTGATCAAGCGCCGCCAGATCATCCTGGTGCAGGTGGTCAAGGAGGAGCGCGGCACGAAGGGTGCGGCGCTGACCACCTACCTGTCGCTCGCCGGCCGCTACTCGGTGCTGATGCCCAACACCGGCCGCGGCGGCGGCATCTCGCGGAAGATCACCTCGGCGGCCGATCGCAAGCGCCTCAAGGAGGTCGTGCAGGACCTGGAGGTGCCCGAGGGGATGGGCGTGATCCTGCGCACCGCCGGCGCGTCGCGTTCCAAGCCGGAGATCGCCCGCGACTTCGAATACCTGATGCGCCTCTGGGAGTCGGTCCGCGAGCTGACCCTGACCTCGATGGCGCCCGCGCTGGTCTACGAGGAAGGCTCGCTGATCAAGCGGGCGATCCGCGACCTCTACAACAAGGATCTGGACGAGGTTCTGGTCGCCGGCGATGACGCCTACCGCGAGGCCAAGGACTTCATGCGGATGCTGATGCCCGGCCAGTCCAAGGTCGTGAAGCCCTACCGCGACCCGACGCCGATCTTCGCCCGCTTCGGGGTCGAGCAGCAGCTCGACGCGATGTTCTCCAGCCACGTCTCCCTGAAGTCCGGCGGCTACCTCGTGATCAACCCGACCGAGGCCCTGGTCTCGATCGACGTGAACTCGGGCCGCGCCACCCGCGAGCACGACATCGAGGACACCGCCCTCAAGACGAACCTGGAGGCGGCCGAGGAGGTCGCCCGCCAGCTGCGCCTGCGCGACCTCGCGGGCCTGATCGTCATCGACTTCATCGACATGGAGGAGAAGCGCAACAACCGCGCCGTCGAGAAGAAGCTCAACGAGTGCCTGAAGAACGACCGCGCCCGCATCCAGGTGGGCCGGATCTCGCCCTTCGGCCTGATGGAGATGAGCCGTCAGCGCATCCGCACCGGCGTCCTTGAATCCTCCTCGATCCCCTGTGCCCATTGCGGCGGCTCGGGCTTCGTGCGCGCCACCGCCTCGGTGGCCCTGCACATCCTGCGCTCCATCGAGGAGGCGCTGCTGAAGTCGGCCTCCCACAACCTCGTCCTGCGCACCCGCACCGAGGTCGCCCTCTACATCCTCAACCAGAAGCGCGGGCACCTGCGAGAGCTGGAGGTGCGCTTCGGGGTGACCATCACGATCGCGGCCGACGAGCGACTGGCCGCAACGGCGGCGTTCCAGCTGGACCGCGGCGAGCCGGCACAGCGGGCCGAGGGACCGGTGACGGGCGTGCGCGCCCAGGCGATCTCGCCGACCACGGAGTTCGAGGACGAGGACGAGGAAGCCGACGAGGCCGAGGCCGAGGCCGAGGCGGATGCCGAGGGTGAGCCCGAGGAGGGCCGCGCCGAGACCCGCGAGGACGGATCGCGCGACGAGGGCGATGGCCGCCGCCGCCGCCGGCGCCGCCGCCGGCGCGGGGGTCGCCAGGAGGGCCGTACCGACGAGGAGCGCGGCGAGGACGAGCCCCAGGACGGCGCACGCTCGGAGGAGGATGCCCAGGACGAGGCGTGGGACGGCGAGGAGCCGGCCGGGGCCGAGGCCGCCCCGGTAGAGATCGTCGCGGCGGAGGCCAACGAGGCCGACGAGACCGTGGCGGGCTCCGACGAGGCGTCCCGGGCGGACGACGAGGGCGGACGCCGCCGTCGCCGCGGACGACGTGGCGGGCGCGGGCGCAGCGAAGGCCGCACCCGCGACTCCGCCGACAGGGACGATGCCCCGGAAGCGGTGGGCGACGTGGTCGCGCTGTCGGCCGAGGAGCCGGTAAGCGCGCAGGCGGTCGCCGAGGCGGTGGAGGCGGCCCCGGCAACAGGCAGCGCCGAGACGGCGGTGGACCTGCCGGTGGCCCCGGCGGAGACTGCCGCGCCGGTCGAGGAGCGCGCAGCCGCGCCGGATTGGACCGCATCGCCGGAGGAGGCGCCCGCCCCCGCAGAGCCGAAACCCGAGCCCGTGGCGGTCGTGCTCACGCCGCCTGCCGATCCGGATCGGCCCAAGCGCGCCGGCTGGTGGTCCCGCACCAAGGCGGCTCTCACCGGCGAATGAAGCATTGCGCCCCCTGATAGAACTCTATCAGGGGGCGCAACTTCCCACCGAAGGCGCCCTGCGCAGCGGCGATGCGCTGCAACGCTTGCGAAGAGACTTCAGTATCCTTCACCATTGGTTGAAGATTATGTGTGACCATGCATTCCGATTAGAATGTCGGAGAGGCCCGCATGTTCAGTTTGCGCCGGCAGCGTCAGATTCCTGTCGCGCCAGCAACCCCCGTGACGACGACGGCTCCGGTCGAAGCGTCAGCGGTCGCGCCGGCCGATACGGCCGGGCATTCCGCGCCTGAGGCGGTCTTCGACCGCGAGTGGCTGTCCCTTCTGGCGCGCCTGTCCGCCTCTGCCTCCGATGCCGGCACCTCGATCGGCTGGATGACCCACGACGCCTCCGGAACCGCCGAGCAGGCCCGCCTGATTGCGGCCGCCAGCGAGGAACTGGCCGCGACGACGGGCGAGATCGCCGCCCGTTCCTCCTCGGCGGCCGAGACCGCCGAGACGGCCCGGTCGGGCATCGTGACCTGCGTCGGTGACCTGCATCGGGCCACCGACGGCATGCGCGGGATCGAGGAAGGCACGGAGGAGATCGGCAGCCGGCTCGACAGCTTCTCGACCGCAGCCCTGCGGATCGAGGAGATGGCCGGCACCATCGCGGCGATCTCGGCACAGACCAACCTGCTGGCGCTCAATGCCACCATCGAGGCGGCCCGGGCCGGAGAGGCCGGCCGCGGCTTCGCGGTGGTCGCCGCCGAGGTGAAGACCCTGTCGGCGCAGACCGCGAAGGCGACCGATGAGATCCGGGCGCGGGTCAGCGGCCTTCGCGAGGAGATGGCGGCGATGCAGGCCGCGGTGACGCGCAGCCGCGCCGCCGTCGAGGCCGGCGCCGCCGCGATGGTGCGGGCCAATGCCCGCGTCGAGGCGGAGAGCGGTGCCGTGGCGAATGTCGCCGCGCAGATGCGCGAGGCCTCCGAGATCCTCGGTCAGCAGATGCAGGCCACTGGCGACATCGCCCAGAATGTCGGCCGCATCGCGGAAGGGACCGACAAGGCGCGCCGGGAAATCGGTGACGCCCTGGCGCAGCTTGGACGCATCGAGGATCTCGGGCGGACCCTACTCGACCGTCAGACCGCCGCCACGGCGGAACAGCGCGTGATCCGTCTCTCGGCCGACTGCGCCGCGTGGCGCCGCGCCATCGCGGCGACCCTGGTCGGCATGCGCTCGACCGACACGCCGCCCGAGGGGGTCCCCGCCGACGCGACACGACCGGCCGCCATCGAGGTGCCACTGGCCCAGGCCCGTGAGCAGGGCGCCGCCCTGGTCCGCCACGTGCGCAGCCAAGCCTGGGACCAGGCCACCACGGCGTTCGTCGCGTTCGAGGCGGCCGTCAAGGAAGCCCGGGCGGCGATCGAAGCCTGAGGATCCGCCGCCTCGCCGGGCCGCCTCAAGGCGTGACGAGGCGGTCCAGGCGCATGCGGGTGATCCGGGCAACCTCGTCCAGCGCGGCCGCCTCCTCGACCGCCGGATCCCGGCCGAGCCGGGTCTCGAAGATCGATAGGATCTCGGCCCGCCCCCGGCCGCGCACCGCGATGATGAAGGGGAAGCCGAAGCGCGCCCGATAGGCGGCGTTCAGGCGATCGAAGGCCTCCGCATCGTCCGCGGTCATGCGGTCGAGGCCGGCGCTCCCCTGCTCGCTCGCCGAATCCGCCGTGAGGCTGCGGGCGCGTGCTTCCGGCCCGGCGAGATCCGGATGGCCGTTGAGGAACGCATGGCGAGTCTCGACGGGGGCGGCGCGCAGGGCCGCCATCATCGCCGCGTGCAGGTCCGCGATCCCGGCGAAGGGCCGCCGGGGCCAGGCGGCCCGCGCCACCCAGGGCGCGTGCTCGAAGACGGATCCGAGGAGCGCCTCGAAGGCCGGCGCCTCCAAGCGATTGAGAGCGGCGAGATCGGTCACGGACTCAGCCGATCCGACGGCATGCGCGGCCCCAGGACCGGCGGAAGGCCGCCGACGGCGGGCGCCGGGTCAACGCGGCCGACGGGGCGCGGGGCGTGGGGTCAGAGGGCTTCAAAGGCTGGCTCCTGTCGCAGGGTGTGGCGCGCCGCGCGCGGCAGGCGCGATCTCTCCGCCCGAAGGTCCCCCACGACGCGCGGCGGCGCAAGGCCGGGCCGGGGATCGGACCGGTACTCGTGACGGCGATCGGAGCCTGCCTCATGCAGGTCCCGCCGCGCCTCGCCCTCCCCTCGAGCGGCCCGCATCCCGGCGCGCGACCGGCGGCAACCGAAGGCGTCGACCCCGGTTGTCTTCGCAGACAGCCCGGCACGGCCGAGGCTCACAGCGAACTGGAGCGGGCGCAGCATGTCCACCGAGGCCAGAGGCAAGACGCATATCGATATCTACGATCGCGCCATCCGCGAGGAGTGGGCGCAGCGCTTCGGCGTCAGCGAGGCGCGGCTTCGCAAGGCGGTGACCATGGTGGGGAGCCGGATCACCAGCGTGGCCGCCTATCTCGACAAGCCGGCCTCCTGAGGGCGTCGTCGTGGACGTCCCCCCCGATTTCCGACCGTCCCCTGAACCTCCGGCGACGGCGCCACAGTCGCACGCCTCCGAGCCCGCCTGCGGGTCGAACGATACCGTCCCCCGGCCTCCCGCCCGATCGGCGGATGCCATCACGTTCGAGGAGATCCGGGAACGCGCCTACGAGCTGTGGGAACGCAACCACCGACCAGAGGGATTCGAGATCGAGTTCTGGCTTCTAGCCGAGCGGGAATTGCGCAAGGAACGGGATCGCCGGAAGGCGGTCGCGGCACCGACGCTGCCGAACGGCGGGACGCGGGTGTCGTAAGGCAGCATCCGCAGCGGTGCCCCCGGACCTCCCACGTAAAGGCCCGACAGAGGGGCAGAGCCCCCTCCGACCCACGTCCTCAACCGAGGATGCGGGTCGGAGACGGTGCGGCGAACGGCGACTTCGAAAGCAGGCCGAGCGCTTCGCTCCGATCTCGGAGCGCGCCGGTTTCACAGGAAGCCGATCAGGACCACCGGGTCATCCGCGTGCATCGGTCCGCGATTCCTCCCCCGTCGCCTCGCAGGCGAACGGGGAAGGTGGCGCCTCGACGCCGCGCCAGCGCGCGTAAGCCCAGGGCCGGTACCACGCCGCTCCCGCGGGAATACACTCCGGGACAAGGTCGATGCCGTGGGTGCCGAGGGGTCCACAGCGGCAGATCCGGGCCAGTCCCATCCAGCCGCCCGGCCAGAGCCCGTGCCGGGCGATGGCCGTGTCGGTGTATTCGGAGCAGCTCGGCCAGTGGCGGCACTGACGGCCGATCAGGCCCGACAGGGTCAGCTGGTAGAGGCGGATCGCCCCATGGGCGGCACGCCGGACCATGCCCTCAGGCGGCCTGCCGCTTGGCGGCGATCTGGTCGAGGGCGTCCACCACCGCGTCGAAGGTCAGGAGTGTCGAGGCGTGGCGCGCCTTGAAGTCCCGCACCGGTTCCAGCACCGCGAGGTCCGCCCAGGTCCCGTCGGGCGCCGGGCCGTTCTCCTTGAGCATGGCCCGCATGGTCTCGCGGACGCCGCGCAGCTCCTCCGCGCTGGCACCGACGACGTGCCGGCCCATCAGGGACGACGAGGCCTGACCGAGGGCGCAGGCCCGGACCTCGTGTGCGAAATCGGCGACCCGGCCGTCATCGCCCAGCACGAGGTCGACCGTCACGGTGGAGCCGCACAGGCGGGAATGGGCGGTGGCGCTCGCATCCGCGTTCTCCAGCCGGCCGAGCCGGGGGATGTCGGCGGCGAGTTCCAGGATACGGCGGTTGTAGATGTCGTCGAGCATCGGGTCCTCGGCTCGGAGGCACAAATCCCATCGGGACGCATCGCGCATTGCGCGTTGCCCCGCGAACGATGATATAGGCCCCCTGCGGCCACTTCGCGAGGAGGCGGGCCGTCGACCAGGGTCGCGCCCACGGCCACGGTGGTTCCCACGGCTGCAGCCATCCCGGGGCGCCGGCTTGAATCCCTTTCGAGCTCGGGATCTTCCCTCGAACGCCCGACGCGATCCGACGATGTATGCCAAGCCCGACAGCACCCCGATGAAGTCCCGCATCGCGCGGGCCGGAGATGCCATGGATGCCGCGCTCAAATCCCTGTCCTATCAGAGCGACGGCCAGGGTTTCGACCGGAAGGCGATCGACGGGCAAGGGCTGAACGGCATGCGCAGTGACATCCGGCCCGTGGATGACGGCCGTCCCGTGGAGATCGCACCGGAGCCGTCCTCCGCCACCCGCGTCCCGGACGGGATCGAGACCGGCCGCCCGAGCCGCGCGGAGGCCGAGGCCGCCGTGCGCACGCTCCTGCGCTGGGCCGGCGACGATCCGACCCGCGAGGGCCTGCTCGACACCCCGGCCCGGGTCACCAAGGCCTACGAGCAGCTGTTCGGCGGCTACGGGATCGATGCTGAGAAGCTGTTGGAGCGCGTCTTCGAGGAGGTCGAGGGCTACTCGGACATCGTGCTGGTGCGCGACATCCCGTTCCACTCGCATTGCGAGCACCACATGGTGCCGTTCATGGGCCTCGCCCACATCGCCTATTACCCGACCCAGGGCGTGGTCGGCCTGTCGAAGCTCGCCCGCGTGGTCGACACCTTCGCCCGCCGCCTGCAGACGCAGGAGACGATGACCGCCCAGATCGCCGACGTGATCGAGAGCATCCTCAAGCCCCGCGGCGTCGCCGTGATGGTGGAGGCCGAGCATCTCTGCATGGCGATGCGCGGCGTCCAGAAGGCCGGCGTCTCCACCATCACCAGCCAGTTCCGCGGCGTCTTCAAGGACAATGCCAACGAGCAGGTCCGCTTCCTGACCCTGGCGCGCGGCGGCGCCAAGTAGTCTACTGCACGCCCAGAGTCGGGGACCCGTCCGCCACGCCATGACCGCGCGCGACATCGCTTTCGATCCCCCCGGCCCCCGCGCCGAGGTCGAGGAGGGCGCGGCCTTCACGCCCCGCTTCGACCGCGACGGGCTCGTCGCCTGCATCGCCGTGGACGCGCGGGACGGGCAGGTCCTGATGCTCGCCCACATGAACGCCGAGTCGCTGGCGCGCACCCTCGAGACCGGCGAGGCCTGGTACTGGTCGCGCTCGCGCCAGGAACTCTGGCACAAGGGCGCGACCAGCGGCCAGATCCAGCGCATCGTCGAGATGCGGGTCGATTGCGACCAGGACGCGCTGCTGATCCGCGTCGATGTCGGCGGCGATGGCGGCTGCTGCCACACCGGCCGCCGGGACTGCTTCTATCGCAGCGTCGTCCGGGAGGCGGACGGCCAGGTCGCCCTGAAGGCCGCCGGGACATGAGCCCGACCCTTGCCACGCGCTGGCAAGAGTGTCCCGCCGTCTCCCATTTCCTGCCCGGCACCGTGGAGCCGGTCCGGCCGCCGCCCAGCGCCGGCCCGCGGGTCGGCCTCGCGCTTGGCGGCGGCTCGGCCCGGGGCTGGGCGCATATCGGGGTCATCCGTGCCTTGGAGGAAGGCGGCATCCATCCCACCGTGGTGGCGGGCTGCTCCATCGGCGCGGTGGTCGGCGCCTGCTACGCGGCGGGGCGCCTCGACCGGCTCGAAGCCTTCGCCCGGGCGCTGACCCGGCGCCGGGTGGTCGGGCTCATCGACCCGCGGCTGCCAGGCTCCGGCCTGATCGCCGGCAACCGCCTGCGCCAGCGGCTCGCCGCGGATCTCGGTGCGCGCCGCATCGAGACCCTGCCGATCCGCTTCGGCTGCGTCGCCACCGAGTACGGCACGGGCGACGAGGTCAGCCTCACCGAGGGGCCGGCGGTGGACGCGGTGCGCGCCTCCTACGCGATCCCCGGCCTGTTCCCGCCCGTCGCCCACGCGGGCCGCGTGCTGATGGACGGGACCCTGGTCAACCCGGTGCCGGTGGCGCTCGCCCGGTCGCTCGGCGCCGACCTGGTCATCTGCGTGAACCTCAACGGCGACACCGGCGGCCCGGTCGTGCGCGAGGCGCCGCATCCGGCCCCGCGCCGGGGCTTCCTGCAGCTGGTCCGCGGGCGCCTGCCTGGCTTCGAGCGCGCGGAGCCTGAGATCGCCGTGCCGGGCATCGCCCGGGTGGTGCTCGACGCCTTCAACACCACCCAGGACCGGATCTCGCGGGCGCGGCTGGAGCGCGACCCGCCGGACGTGGCCATCGGCCCGGATCTCGGCGCCTTCGGGCTGTTCGATTTCCACCGCGCCGCGGAGGGCATCGCCCTCGGGCACCGGGCCGCCCGGGCCGCCCTGCCCCGGATCCACGCCGTGCTGGAAGGGGCCGCGGCGCGGGCATGAGGTTGCCGGGACGGGATCCGGCGGCCCCGCCCGTCATCCGGCTGTCGCGCCCACCTGCCATGGCCCCCGGCACGCTGGAGGGCTTCCAATGTCTACGAGTCGCCGTCAGATCCTTCTGTCCGGAGGCGCGGGCCTCGTCGGTCTCGCCTCCGGCCTCGGACGGCCCGGCCTGAGCCGTGCCGCCGACCGGCCGATCCTGACCCACGGCCTCCAGTCGGGCGATGTCGGCACCGACTCGGCGGTGGTCTGGGCACGCTCCGACCGGCCCGCCCGGGCGATCATCGAGTGGGCGACCACCGAGAGCTTTTCCGACATCCGCGGCGGCGTCTTCGCCCATGCCCTGCCGGAGACCGACGGCACCGTGAAGGTGGCGCTGACCGGGCTTCCGGCCGGGCAGGACGTGTTCTACCGTGTCCGCCTCGCGGACGTCGCCGCGCCGACGATCGTCGGGCCGGCTCAGGTCGGGCGGTTCCGCACCGCGCCGGCGGACCGGCGCTCGGTGTCATTCTGCTGGTCGGGCGACACGGCGGGCCAGGGCTGGGGCATCGATGAGGCCCGCGGCGGCATGACGATCTATTCCGCCATCCTGAAGAACCGGCCGGACTTCTTCATCCATTCCGGCGACACGATCTACGCCGACGGGCCGATCCAGTCCGAGGTGACGCTCCCCGACGGCAGCCTATGGCGCAACCGGGTCACCGAGGAGGTGGCCAAGCCCGCCGAGACGCTCGCGGAGTTCCGGGGCCGCCACAAATACAATCTCACCGACCGGAACGTGCTGGCGATGAACGCCGCCGTGCCGATCCTCGCGCAGTGGGACGACCACGAGGTCACCAACAACTGGTGGCCGGGCGAGCCCCTCACCCGAGCCGAGCACCTCAAGAAGAAGTACACGGACCCGAACGTCCTGGCCCTGCAGCTGCGGGCGGCGAAGGCGTTCCACGAATACATGCCGATGCGCTTCGAGCCGGCCGAGCCCGGCCGGGTCTACCGCAAGATCGGCTACGGCCCGCTGGTCGACGTGTTCATGCTCGACATGCGCTCCTACCGGGGGCCGAACGGCGAGAACCGGCAGGCGGCCTACGGGCCGGACGCCTACTTCCTCGGGCCGCAGCAGATCGCGTGGCTGAAGCGGGCGCTGCTCGAATCCCGCGCCACCTGGAAGGTGATCGCCGCCGACATGCCCCTCGGCCTCGTGGTGACCTACGACGTCGACCGCAACTTCGGCTCGGAGGCGGTGGCGCAGGGCGACGGGCCGCCCCTCGGGCGCGAACTGGAGATCGCCGACCTGCTGCGCTTCATCAAGAGCGCGGGGGTCCGCAACACGGTCTGGCTGACGGCCGACGTGCACTACACGGCCGCCCATTACTACGACCCCGACAAGGCGCAGTTCCAGGATTTCGACCCGTTCTGGGAGTTCGTCTCTGGTCCGCTGCACGCGGGCACGTTCGGGCCGAACGCCCTCGACAACACGTTCGGGCCGCATTTGCGCTTCGTGAAGGCGCCCGACAAGGGGCAGGTGAACCTGTCGCCGGCGGCGGGCTACCAGTTCTTCGGGCACGTGGCGGTGGACGGCGCCACCGAGCAGATGACCGTGACCCTCAAGGACGCGGCCGACGCCGACCTCTGGCACGTCACGCTCGATCCCGTGAAGGCCTGAGGGCGGACAAACCTCCCTCCTCTCCCCCTGGTGGCTGCGGGCGATGCAGGTTTGGGGCGCACCGTTGATGTAGGGGCGCAACAGGCCCCCTCTCCCGAGCGGGAGAGGGTTGGGGTGAGGGAGGAGAAGTCTCCAGATGGAGCACGGTGCTGATGCGCCGACAAGGCGCGCCTCGTTCTGAAAGTTCTCGTCCCTCACCCTGTCCCGCTCCCGCACGGGAGAGGGGACCCGCGCCACTTCAGGCTGGCGGATGGGCCTGCTGAGACCTCAGACCTGCATAGCCCAGCTCGTAGCCCTCGTGGGGAGGGAGAGCCGCAGCCCGCCGCTACGCCATCGTGATGTAGTCGCGCAGGGCCTGGTGCTCGGCCTCGACGGTGGCGATCTTGCGCGCCACCACGTCGCCGATGGAGACGAGACCGATCAGCCGTCCGTCCTCGCAGACCGGCACGTGGCGGAAGCGGCCCTCGGTCATCAGCGTCATGACCTCCTCGATCGTCGTGCTCCGCCCGCAGGTGGTGACGTTCCCGGTCATGTGGGCGGAGACCGGCGCGTCGAAGGCCGAGCCCCCATGGCCGGCCAGCGCCCGCATGATGTCCCGCTCGGAGATGATGCCGGCCACCGACCCGTCGTCATGGGCCACCACCAGGGCGCCGATCCGCTTGTCGGCGAGGATCTGGATCACCTCCTCGAGGGTCTTCTGGGGGCTCACGGTGACGACGGAGCTGCCCTTCTCGGCGAGGATGCGTGCGACGTTCATGGCTCTCTCCCTTGTGACGCGTCCGATGCGCCGCCAGCCCACGGCGCCCGTGCTGCGCTGCCGTCCGGGTAGGCCCCGGCTCCTTCACATTGTGGCGAGTGTGTGACCGATCCGTCCGATTGGCAAGGTGCTCAGTGCCGGCGCGGCTCCCGCGGATCGACGAGGGGAAACAGCAGGAATCCCGCAATGAAGCCGCCCAGATGCGCGTCCCAGGCGATCGCGGCGTTCTCGCCAACCAGCGGCATGCTGACGAGGCCGAAGAGCAGGTTGGTCAGGAGCCAGATCACCAGGAACGAGACCGCCGTCCGGTTGCGCAGCAATTCGGGGATCGTCTCGGCGGGTCGGTGCGGCGGCACCTGCCAGGCCGGAACGCCGTAACCGGAGACCGGCGGCTGAAACACGAAGCGGGCGGCCGCCGCCATCAGGGCCGAGATCCCCGCGGAGGCGCCGACCAGCGGCCCCGCGCTCAGGGGATCGATCAGGATGTGGAGCAGGCCGCCGGCCGCCGTGCCGGCCAGGGCGAGCAYGGTCCAGCGCAGGGCGCCGCAACGGCGCGCCACCGGCGCCCCGAAGGCCGCGAGCCAGACGCTGTTGAAGATCACGTGCATCCACGAGCCGTGCAGCAGCGCGTAGGTGACGAGTGTCCAGGGCTGGAGCGCGTGCTCGCCGACGATGTAGCGGGCGAAAGCCTCGCGGGCCGCCTCCAGGCTCGGATCGCCCGTGTCGGCAGCCGCGCGGATCACCTCGGAGGCCCGGCCGGGATCGAACCAGACGGTCCAGCGTGCCGGGACCAGGGCGAGATCGAGGACGAGGCGGATGTCCCAGGTGTCCGGCAGCAGGAACTCGCGGACCGCCTGGATCGCCAGCAGCAACCCGATCACGAGGGTGACAACACCCGGCATGTTGAAGACGGGCACGCGGCTCTGCCGCGGGAATTCGGGGGAGGCATCCATCGCGCCACCATGTCGGGGCGCGGGGCGGCGGGGCAAGCCCCGGCGACGTATTGAAGCTCGCGAAGATCCGACGGTGTCGCCGGTCTTCCGAAGGCCTGAATACACCGCCGTGACCGCTCATTCGCGACGACCGTCGGCCTGCTGCGGGCGGCCCGGCGATTGTCTCGCCGGCAGCGACGCGGTACGCCCCGGCGGCGAATCGCCTCCCGGAGCGGCGATGGGCGGGGCGCTCACGGCCGGCACGGCCCGTGCGCTCAGACGCGGTGAGCGCCCGGATCGGCCGGCCACACCCGTGTGGATGTGCCGGAATGATCCGGGGATGAACCACAGGCGTTGAGAATCGGGACACCGATGAAGCATCCCACCAGCCGCATGCTCCATGCCTACTGGGAGCGCCTGCGCGGAGAACGGGCCGCGCCGGAGCGCGCCGAGATCGAGCCGGGGGAAATCCGGCACCTTCTCGCCGACAGTCTGATCCTGGAACTCGACATGCCCGCGCGCTCCGCGACCATCCGGCTCGCGGGTACGCGGGTCTGCGCCCTGTACGGCCGGGAACTGAAGGGCGAGCCCTTCGCCCGACTGTGGGGCTCGCAGGCGCCGGACCCCTGGCGGATCGTGGAGATCGTCGCCAGCGACACCCTGGGGGTCGTGGCAGGCCTGCGGGGCCTCAACGCCGCCGGCGAGGCGGCGGACCTCGAACTCCTGCTCCTGCCCCTGCGCCATCGCGGCCGAACGCAGGTCCGCGCCCTCGGGACCCTGAGCCTCGACGGCGCGCCGCACTGGCTCGGCCTGCGCCCCCTCGTGCAGGCCGAGACCGCCTCCCTGCGGATCCTCCCCAGCCGCCGGCCAGAGGCGATGCCGCCCGCCCGCGCCGCCGTGCGCACGAGCGCCGGCTATCCCGGGCCGGTGCGCCACGGCCACCTCCTGGTCCACGCCGGCGGTCGCGTTTGAACACTGTATTCGTACGGGATCATGACGGTCCTGCCGATCGAAGGGCCGCCGGCGCCCGAAAAAGTCTTCGGTGCGCAAGTCAATCACGCCCGGCGCAGCTGAACCCGATAGTGAATGCTTCTACAGGGTCGATACAGGCTGAAGCAGGAAAAAAGGGTTTCGTAACAGTCCCAGGCTAGTCTGCACCGGCCCTCATCCTGGCGTAGGACTAATCTCGGAATGATCGCGGTCGAGGCAGCCGCCGGAATGGATCGACATGGGGCGCTCGAGCCGGCACGCGGTGCGGCCGACCAGCGGCGCCACCAGCGCGTGCGGGTCGCCGTGCTCGGCCGATTCATGCTGGCCGACCGGCGGGAATTTCCCTGTCAGACGGTGGACATGTCGCCGGGCGGCGTGCGGCTGACCTGCGCGGTGCAGGGCGAGATCGGCGAGCGCGTGGTGCTCTACCTCGAGCATATCGGCCGGATCGAGGGCGTGATCGCCCGTACCTGCGCGGACGGTTTCGCGGTCCAGCTCAACGCCACGCCGCGCAAGCGCGACAAACTCTCTTCCCAGCTCACCTGGCTCGCCAACCGCGAGATGCTGGGCCTGCCGGAGGGCCGCTCGCACGAGCGCCTCGTGCCGACCAATACGGCGGTGACCTTGCGCCTCGAGAGCGGCCGCGAGATCAAGGCGCGCCTCATCGACATCTCGATGTCGGGCGTCGCGATCTCCTGCCTTGTGCCGGTGCCGCTCGGTGCCGCCGTCACGGTGGGCAGCACGCCGGGGCGGCTGGTTCGCTACTTCGAGGGCGGCTTCGGCGTGCAGTTCCTGCTGCCGCTCTCCCCCGACCGCTTCCATGCCGGGATGACGCTGTAGGGCATCGTGCATGCGGCCCTTGGTCGATCAGACCTTCCTGGCGAGCTGTGCGGCGACGTCCTGCGCCGGCCGGTTCAGGTCGAGGGCGCCGAGAAAGCGGTTCTGGGCGTCCATGATGTAGACCAGCGCGGTGTGCTCCATCGTATAGTCGCCGTCCTTGCCGGGAACCTTGCGGGCGAAGGCGCGGTACGCCTTCTCGGCCGCGGTGACCTGATCGGGGCTGCCGGTGAGGCCGGTGATGCGCGGGTCGAAGCTCGACAGATAGGTCTTCAGGCTCGCCGGATCGTCGCGCTCGGGATCGACGGTGATGAATGCGACCCGCAGCGCCTTGCCCTTCGGTCCGAGGGCGACCAGCACGTCCGAGATCTGCTGCAGGGTGGTCGGGCACACGTCCGGGCAGTGGGTGAAGCCGAAGAACACAAGGTGCGTCGCGCCGGCGAAGTCCCGCTCGGTGACGGTGCGCCCGTCCTGATCCACCAGGGTGAACGGGCCGCCGACTCCGGGCACGCCGACCGGCGCCTTCTCGGGCAGGAACGCGAACACCGCCGCCCCGGTGAGGCCGAGGAGACCGAGGCAGAAGGCGAGGAGCGGGATCAGGGCGCGGCGCATGGACGGGTTTCCGACCTCCGGAGGGGCCGGCACAGCACACAACGACGCGCGGAGGCAAGCCGGCGTGGTGCCGCCGGCAAACCGGGGTCGCGCCGGCGCGGGCCGCTACGGCTTCTGCGCCGGCTCCCCGGCGGGGCTGGCCGGAGCGGCGCCCTTGGGCGGCTCCTTGCCGAGATAGACGTATTCCGGCGCGGCGCGGAGCTGGTCCTTGGTCGTGTCGATGCGCGCCTGAAGGGTCTTGTCGTCGGTGCGGTCGAGCTTGAGAACGGACGGATCGACCGCGACGTATTTCGAGCCGATCCCCAGGAACCCGCCGACCCCGATGATCCAGGCCTTCACGGCACCCTTCTGGTCGAGGACGAAGTCGGCGATCTGCCCGATCGTCTCGTTGGCGCCGTTGACGACGCTCGAGCCGATCAGCTTGCTGGCCACCATGTCGTCGGGGGCCTGGGCCACGAAGGTCGGCCGCAGGCTGTCGGCCATGGTGGCGGGCGCGGCGGGGACCGGGGTCGCTGCGCCGCCGCCGTCCGGCTTGGTGCCGTCCGTCTGCGCCGAGGCGGTGGCGAGGCCGGCCAGCAGGAGGGCCGAGGCGAGGAGCGGGAGGCGCATCGGAGCAGGTCTTTCGGACGGGGCCGCGAACGAGGGTGGCGCCGCCTCAAGGTTCCGGCGGGGCTTAAGTTCCGTGCCGTCTCACCGGGCGACGCGGCGGCGCGGCGGTTTGCGGGCTGAGCGTCGGCCCCGAGGCCTTTGACGGCGCGGCGCCCGGCCCCCACAAGGCCCGGGCCATGCTGCATCTCGCCCTCTACCAGCCCGACATCCCCCAGAACACCGGCACGATGCTGCGCATGGCGGCCTGCCTGGGTCTGGCGGTGGAGATCGTGGAGCCGGCGGGCTTCGATGTCTCGGACCGGCACCTGCGCCGCTCCGGCCTCGACTATCTCGACCACGTGGCGATTACCCGGCACCGCGCCTTCGCGGCCTTCGAGGGGTGGCGGGCGGAGGCCGGGATCCGGCTCGTCCTCGCCACGACGGCCGGCGCCCTGCCCTACACGGACTTCGCCTTCCGCCCGGGCGATTGCCTGATGGTCGGGCGCGAATCCGCCGGCGTGCCGGAGGCGGTGCATGCGGCGGCGGACGCCCGGATCGTGGTGCCGATCCGTCCGGGCCTGCGCTCCCTCAACGTCGCGGTGGCGGCCGCGATGATCGTCGGCGAGGCCCTGCGGCAGGTAGGCGGGCCGTCGCGGCCGGGGATTTAGATTCCGAACGCGGCCAGCTTGGCCGCTCGACCGACGGGTTTCGACTCAGAAACGACGTTGGCCGTGGCTTGCCCGAGGCTCCAAAGCAGGCGTGCGTCGCGCTGCGGTCTCTGCGGCTGACTGCGCGTGCTTCCATAGCAGGCCGCTCGAAGCGCGCGTAAAGCTAAAAAAGACGAGGGAGGTCCTCCATGAACGATCAGGAGATCAAACACGCTCTCGACCGGCATTGGGCCGCCTCTGACGCTGATGATTTCGAGGAAGAGCACCGGATCTATCGCGACGACGCCGTGCTTGAATATCCTCAATCCGGCGAGCGCATCAGTGGGCGCCGTAACATCCAGGCGTCTCGTACGGCGCAACCCAACAAGAAACGTTTTGCCGTGCGACGGATCGTCGGCTCTGGAGATCTGTGGGTGACGGAGTACGTGCTCATGTATGACGGCAAGCCGTCCTACACGGTGAGCATCATGGAGTTTCGTGACGGGAAAGTCGTTCGGGAAACGCAATATTTCGGCGATCCATTCGCCCCGGGAGAGTCACGTTCGCAGTGGGTTGAGCGAATGGTCTGACTTCGAGCCTCGGGCGGGCAGCGGGAACCGCCGAGAAGCGAAGGTCCGCTTTCCGGATCCGGCGGGCGACAGCAGACGAGCAGATATCCACCCTGTCCCAACCTTCGCACGGCCAAGCTGAGCGGGTGCACACGCTCGGACGCTGACAGCCCTGTCGCCGAGCGCACCTGCGCGCGCAGCCTCATGCGCCCGTGGCGCCACGCCGGAGGCCGCACCGCCGCCTTCCGCGCGCGAGCCGGACCGCGGCAATGGATCCCGTCTCGAGGGTTTGGTCAGAGAGGGATCACACCCGATCAGACCCGAGAGACGCGCCGCATGGACGACACCGCCTTCAAGCCCTCCCGGCGCCACGCGGATCTCGGGCCTGCCTTCTTCGATCCGGTCACCCCGGCCCGCTTCCCGCAGACGATCCTGCGCTACCGCAATCAGGCCTGGGCGGGGCGGGGCGGCCTCGGCGGCCTTTCGGCGGCGGCCGCGGCTTCCTGTTCGCGCAGCTGCATGACCGCATGGACGGGCGCCTCCTCGACCTCGGCACACCTGGAGGACGTGGTCGCCCGGATCGCCCCGATGGGCGCGCAATGTGCGGCGGCCGTCTTCGTCCACGGCCTGCTCCACAGCGACAACATCAATGTCACCGGCGAGAGCTTCGATTACGGCCCTTGACGCTTCCTGGAGCATATCGACCCGGACTTCACGGCGGCCTATTTCGACGAGACCGGGCTCTACAGCTTCGGCCGCCAGCCGGAGGCCCTGTCCTGGGACCTCGCCCGGCTCGCCGACTGCCTGCTGACGCTGGCGCTCGCGCCTCGGATCCGCCCTCTCGGGCTTCGGCCCGGCCCTGCAGGCGGCGTTCGCCGAGGCCCTGTTCCGCCGGCTGGGCCTCGCCGCGGCGCCGCAGCCGGAGACCGAGCGGCTAATCTCGGCGGTTCTTCGCCGAGACGCGGGCACCCTTCGAGCGGTTCTCCCTCGACTGGTACGGGGGCCTCGCCAGCGCCAGGCGGGCGGAGGCGGGACCGGCCGCCGCGCCGTACAGGTCCGAGGTCTTCGCGCCGGTTCGGGCCGCGCTGGAGCCCCTCGCGCCTCCCCCGGGCGCGCGGCTCGACCATCCTTACTTCGCGGAGGCGCCCTGCATGCTCCTGATCGACGAGGTGGAGGCGTTGTGGGCGCCGATCGCCGCGGCGGATGACGGATCCCTGTTCGAGACCAAGCTCGCAGGGGTCGCCCGGATGGCCGAGGCCTGCGGGATGTCGCCCGCCTCGGCCAGAGCGGCCTCTTCCTCGGCGAGCCGCCGACGCTCCTCGGCATAGCCCCCCGCGATGGCGAGGTCGACCAGGCGCCGGGTCAGCCGGAAGGCCAGCCAGAACAGGGCGAGGCAGAGAAGCGTCGCGGCGGCGGCCTTGAGCGGGTCCACGGGATTCTCCGTTGGTGTCTCCTGATGCGTGAGGCCACATAGGGCCGCGGGCGGTTGCGAGGCAATCGGACTCGGTTCCAAGACAGACGTCCGGTCCTTCCTCGAAGCCCGGGGATGACCGGCTCTCTCCGAATCCGCACCGTCCCGGAGGCCGACCGGCGTGCCGGGATCATTCCGCCCCAGGATTGGAAGTTCGCCAGCGCGGAGTTCCGTTCGGCGAGTGTCGCGGATCTGGACCGTGTACCCCTTCACAACCTCTCGGGCCGACCCGCAGGGTACGTTCAGACTGGGACAAGATCACTTTCTCGTGTTTAACGCGAGAGGCGATCTGAGATACGGGCCAGAATGACTCGAGCCACAATTAATACTGATAAATACAAAATAATATAGCTGCGCTGAATCTTTTGCCAAAATCAAATTTTATATCCCCTCAATATGATCTTTATATAAATTATTTTGCGATCATCGACCGCACGAAAATTAAATCTTATGGACAATCAACCTATAGAAATGTATTATCTCTTCGGCTCCCGCTCTGAAACACGAATGAAACCGTTTTTCTCGACCGATGAAGTCCATTCCAAGATTGCGTTCCGACGTTGGGGGGAAATGGTCTGCGAACGCTTGGCACCCGCCGCGTTGCAGATCGATGACGCCGGCCACTTCCGGGGCAAGCTTGAGGTCACCAGTATCGGCGCCGTACCGATCTCGCACCTCGCCTACACAGACCTGCGGACGGAAGCGACAGCCGACATGGTCCGGCGGAGCCGTCGGGACAATAAAGTCTATGCCATCCTGAGGCTTTCCGGGAACGCTACCTATCAGCAGTGCGACCAGGAGGCGAAGACCCGGCCCGGTGATCTCGTCGTCCTCAATGCGCGTCCGACCGTCTGCATGATGGACAAGAACAGTTCGCTGTTGCTGGATCTGCCGCGTGAGCGCCTGGAAAACGTTCTGGGTCCGTCCAGGCTGTTCAGCGCTCTCACAATTAGCGCGGATCTCGCCTCCACGAAGCTGACAAGTACCTATTTCCGAGAGCTTGTCCGGGTGGGTGACCAGCTCACCCCCGAGGCAGCCGCGCGCATGGCGTCGATCGGGATCGACCTGATCGTGGCGAGCCTTGCGGAGCGGCTCGCGCAGGAGGTGCCGCGCTCCACCCACGGTGCCGTCACGGTTCAACGCGCCAAAGCTTATATCGAGGCAAACCTGAATGATCAGACCCTCGACCCGCCACGGCTCGCCGCCGCAGTCGGCGTGTCGCTGCGCCGCCTTCAGGAACTGTTCCACGAGCACGGCCGGCACATCTCCGACTACATCTGAGAGCGCCGCCTGGTGGTCGCGGCCAAGCGCCTGACCGATCCCGCTTGCGCCCACCTGTCGATCGGCATGCTGGCCTACGGAACCGGCTTCGCCAGCCAGGCCCACTTCGCCCGCCGCTTCAAGGAGCGCCACGGCCTGACGCCAACGGAGTTCCGGCTGGCGTCCCGGCAGAACGCGCCCGATGCGCGGCCCCGGGGGCGACCGGCGCCGATTCAGGGGCTGGGTTGACCGCAAGGGCGTCGGCGCGTCCCTGGGTCGCCTTCCGAAACGTCTGCAGACCGTGTTGATCGAGGGCGGCCGGCGACCGCGGCGCCGGAAGTCGGATCGTGCTATGGCGCCCGCGGCCGGACCACGCGGTCCGGCGCCCGGATGCCCCTCGATCAGGCGGATGCCCTTGCGCGAGACCTTCCACATCGAAGTCCTTGGACCGGAGCCGGACGAGATCCAGACGCGGATCTCCGTGCGGGTCGGCAGCCTGGAGAGTGCGCAGGAGCGGGCTCTGCGCCTGTTCGCCCGCGCGCGGGTGCCGCAACGCTCGGGCGAGCCGGCCGAGGCCGTCCGGGTGATCGACGGTGCCGGCCGCGAGGTGTTCTATCGCACGCGCTTCGACGCGGGGGATTGAGGCACGCGGACACCGCCGATGCGCACTGCCCTGATCCTGCCGGTCCTGCTGCTCGCGGCCTGTGCGCTGTTCCTGCGCAGCTACACGCTGCCGCCGGCCCCCGACCGCCGGGGTGGCACCACGCTGTTGCTGACCTGGCCGAACCGGCCGGCCTTCGGCAGCCCCCGGGCCGACTGCCTCGACGGGCCGCCGGACGGGCCGGTCCTGCCCTGCCTGATCGCCTCCGTCGCCCGGGCCCGCGACGACGGGTACACGCTGCTGCAGCTGCCGTTCTGCGCGACCTGCTACGCCCTGTCCGGGCGGATCGCCGTCATGGGCCGCGACGCGGCGGCGACGCGGGGGCGGCTGGAGCAGATCGCCCGCTTCGGATGGTGAGGCGCGCCCGGGCGACGCGCTCCCGGGCCCGCTCCAGGATCCGGGCGACCGGGAACAGGGGATCGCGCCCCGCCTCGACCAGGAGATGGGCGATCGGCCGGCGCTCCGTCCAGAAGGTGGTCCCGAGGGCGAAATCCGGCGGCGCGCAGGAATCGATCCGGTCGACCGGCCAGTCGCCTGCGGCCACCGCCTCGGTCAGCCGGTGGACGAGCTGGATGCCCGGCGCGGTCTCGGGCCGGGTCTCGTCGTTGGCGATCTTCAGGACCCAGGCCTCCCGGCCGGTCACCGGCAGGACCAGGGAGGCCAGGAGACGCTCCCCGCGGCACAGGCGGGCGATGCGCACGCCGTCCGCGGCGCCGAGATCGGCCAGGGCGGCGCGCAGGAAGGCGATCTCCGCCGGCCGCTGCGCCAGGCTCGTGCCGGCCTGACCCTTCCAGCCGGCGGCCTCCAGGTCGACGTGGGCGTCGAGGGCCGGGCCGAGGGATTCGGGCGCGGCGAGGATCTCGAAGGTCACGGGCCCCGCCGCCTCGAGGCGCGCGCGGGCGCGGCGCAGCTTGCGGCGGCGCTGACCGGAGAGGTGCCCGAGATAGGAGGCCCGCGCCTCCGGCCCGAGCCCGGTCAGGTCGAGCAGGCCGCGGTCGTGCGGCCAGTAGGCGGCGCGGCGCCCGCCATGCGCCGCGAGGCGCTCCGCCAGGGCACCGCCGGTCGGAGCGTTCGGCAGGAGGAGGCGCGGCGGCAGGCCGAGGGCGCCCGGCGCGGCGAGCAGCCCCGCCAG
>NZ_JBFUGA010000075.1:0-28743 GCF_056403155.1 Methylobacterium sp. P3_A11 | reverse complement strand
CCTCCAAGCTGCCCGCAATGATGGCCAGGACCGGCCGTGCCTCGGCCGGCACGTCGGATGTTGGGTCGCGGACGATCGCCACGAGCTTGCCGACGTGCCCGACACCTTGGCGAACGACGTACCCGAACTCCGTGAGGTGCCCGCGCAGTGCATTGATCAATTGGGTCCGCTGACGCACGAGCAGGTCGCGCGTACGGAACACCACTGCGGAGGCCTGGGCCTGCGCGCTCTTGCCCTGAACGAACCGCATCGTCGGCCGCTGCGCCGCCTCGCGAGAAGCGCCTCAGCGTCGGCCATGTCGTTCTTCTGCCGCTTGACCCTGACCCAGCAAACTGGTCCGCGTCGAGCGCAAGTTTTTCGGGCATCCTGAACCCTGAAGGAGGGTGGATGCCATGCCTCGCAAACGCTTCACGAACGAACAGATCGCCTTTGCCCTGCGGCAGGCGGAGAACGGCGCGACGGTGGACGAGGTCTGCCGGAAGATGGGTGTGTCCGAACCGACGTTCTACCGCTGGAAGAAGCCGTTCGTCGGCATGGGCGTGCCGGAGATCCGGCGGCTGAAGCAGCTGGAGGACGAGAACAGCAAGCTCAAGCGGCTGGTCGCCGACCTGACGCTGGACCGCTCCATGCTGCAGGATGTGCTCAAGCGAAAGTGGTGAGGCCCGCCGCTCGCCGCGAGGTCGCCGGTCACCTGCAGGTGGCCTACGACATCAGCGAGCGTCGGGCCTGCCAAGCCACCGGTTTCGGCCGCTCGTCCCAGCGTTACAGGAAGCGCTCCGACTCGCAGGTGGCGCTGCGAATGCGGCTGAAGGAACTCGCTGCCGCACGGGTGCGCTACGGCTACCGAAGGCTGCACATCCTGTTGCGGCGGGAAGGCTGGGAGGTGAACCACAAGCGCACCTACCGGATCTACCGTGACGAGGGACTGTCGATCCGGCCCAAGCTGCCCAAACGCAAACGGGCCTGGCGCTACCGGCAAGGGCGGCCTGCCATCGGTGGACCCAACGAGGTCTGGGCCATGGACTTCATGTCTGATCGCCTGTTCGACGGACGTCCGTTCCGTATCCTGACAGTGGTCGATTGCCATACGCGAGAGGCGCTCTCGCTCACACCGAGAGCAAACTTCCGCGCCTTCCAAGTGACCGAGGCCCTGGACGCACTGGTGAAGCTCCGCGGTCGTCCAAAAAGCCTGCGGGTCGACAATGGACCGGAGTTTGCCGGGCGCATGCTCGACCAGTGGGCCTACCTGAACGGGGTCGAGATCGACTTCTCCCGACCGGGCAAGCCGACCGACAACGCCTACATCGAGTCGTTCAACGGCCGCCTACGGGCAGAGTGCTTGAACGCTTCGTGGTTCCTGTCGCTGGCCGATGCCCGCGAGCGCATCGAGGACTGGAGGTGCCACTATAACAACGATCGACCCCATACGGCCCTGGGCGGCTTGACGCCCCGAGCCTTCGCCAACCAAGCTGTCACAGTCCGAGAACTTGCATAGGCCGTGGACCACAAACCGGGTCAGCTCCACTGGCCCGAAAGCCATACCTCAGGGCGGACCACTTCATTGGGGGCAGATCAGTGCAGATCAGCGCCAAATTCTTGCCTTGCGCCGTCTGCACCTCAATCTGGCGCAACATCAGCACGACCTGTTCCGCGCTCGGCCTCTGTCCTCGCTTCATCCCTAACTCCTCTGGTCCAGGCTGATCCTCTCAATCAGTCCGGTCCAAAGCCAGTCGGTCAGGTCAAGCGCCGCTGCTGGACGACCCTGTTCCAACGTAAGCTGGGTGACCTGCTCCGCGGACCCTACGGGTGATCCTGGTCAGTCGGGAACACCACGCCCGAGGCGCCTTCAGTTATGCCCTCAGGCCGACGCTCACCGCTCGATCCCGTGCTCGCGACCGCGTTCCGGATCGGGGCGGCCGAGATGGCGCGCGAGCCGCGTCACCAGGCGGCGGACCGCCGGGGCCGGCGCGCGGCTCAGCCGACGCCCGTACGCGTCGATCAGGGGCCAGGCCGGCACGATCACGTGTTCGACCCCGAGCCATGCCGCCGCCTCGCGTAGCGCCCGTGCCGCGCGCACCGCCCGGCCGACGTCGATCCCCGGGACGACGCGCTCGGGCGGGCCGAGCACCCCGTCGCGCACGAACGCGACCCGGTCGGCGGCGTAATCCACCACGTTGGCCTTCTCGCGGTAGCCTCGCGCTTCCCGAAACAACCGCTCCAGCACCATCGTGTCGGTTGCCGGCATCCGCGGATCCGCCTGGCGTTGTCGGCATAAGGCGTCGAGCCGGTCGCGCTCGACCACCACCCGCGCTTCATGCCGGTGCCGGGTCAGGCCGACATAGACCTCGCGCGCGTCGGTGCCGACGCCGAGGTACACCACCGCCGCTGAACACGTCCGGCCCTGCGCCGCGTAAGCTGTGCCCGCGTAAGAGTGCACAACTTTTGGGTGTGCCGGCCTACTGCCGAACCGGGGGACACGCCGTAGTTCGTCCCACGCCGCCTCGATCACCCGCCCGTCCTCCAACGCCAAGCGCAGACGCGCACTCCCATCCGGCTCCGCTGCGATCGCCTCGACCCGGGCGCGGGTGCCGTTGCGTAGGCCGAGATGCGGCAGGCTCTCGCCGAACCGGAGGTGATCGCCGAGCGCGAGCGCGAGCGCTACCAACCGATCCTCGCGGTCGCGCGCCGGCGTGGTAATCAGGTCGGGCCCGAGCCGGCCTTCCGCGCGCAGTACCGCCCGCGCCCGGGCGTTCAACGTCGCCGCGTCGGCGTTGCGCCGGGTGACGATCAGTACGTCGTCACCGTGGGTCGCGCGCTGCTCGGCCCACGCCACGATCACGCGCGCCTGCGCCGCCTCGACACCTGCGACCAGCTCAACCCGATGCTCGGCCGCGTAGGCGCGCAGGCCCGCCTCACTGTCGCCGCGCGCCATCACCACCGAGGCGGCTCGCTGCCACGCCACGGTCTGACGACGCACTTCACCGAGCACCGCCGAGCGTCCGACCACCTCGGCCACCGCCCGCAGGGCGCTGGCGCCCGCGACCGAGGCCAACTGCTTGCGGTCGCCGATCAGTACCACCTTCGCCCCGGCCGCCTGCGCCGCGCTCAACACCGCCTCCAGATCGCGGCTGCCGACCATGCCGGCTTCGTCGATCAGCACCAGGGTGCCACGGTCGAGCGCCGCGGCGTCGGTTTGGTGCGCGGCATCCGACCTGGCCGCCCGGCCGCGGTCGTGGCGCCAGCGCGCGATCGCCTGCGCCCGGATCCCGGTCGATCGACCGAGTTCATGGGCCGCGACCCAGGATGGCGCCAGGCCGATCACACGCATTCGAGAGTTGTGTGCAGCTACGACCAGGGCCGCAGCCGTCGTGGTCTTGCCGGTGCCCGCGCCAGCCTGGAGCAGCGATACCCCGTCTGGACCGGCGGCGTGGCGCACGGCCTCGGCCTGTTCCGCGCTGAGACGACCATCCTGGGCTAGAGCCGTCACCACCGCCTCGGAGGCGATCCAGCTTCGTTCCAGCGGGCGATCGGCGGCGCGCAGCATCAGTGCCTCGCATGCGGCGATGCCCGGGCTGGTCCAGCACGCGCTCGCCCCCGGCACCAGCTCGGCGGCCGCCAGCGGCAGCAGCGTGCCCTTCCACTCCAGTTCGGCGAGCTCGGCCGCGACCACTCCGACCCCAAGGCCCTGCACCCCCGCAAGCTCCAGGGCGTGCTGGAGCAGATCCTTGCGCGTCACGACGCTCTCGTGCCGGAACAGGGCCGAGGCGGCGCGTGCCACCGGGCCATCGCCGGGGATCTCGGGTGGGTCGAACGGGGGGTCGCGTTCCGCCGCGCGGGCGGCCGCGAGCGCAAGGGCGTGCTCGGGGTGCTGCGCGGCGTCCCAGGGATCGAGCGCGCAGGCGGCGAGCTCGTCGCGCCAGCGCGCCTCCAGCTCCGTGCCGGTCGGCAGCTCGTGCTTGCCCCGGCGGGTGGCGAGCGCGGCGACCTCGCGCTGCGCGCTCGTGGCCCCGGCGCCGGCGTAGTCGAGGATCTGCTCCGAGCGCTTGGAGAAGGCGGCCAGCACCGCCTCAGGCAGACCGGCGACTTCCCACTGCCCGCGTCCGGCCTCGCGGTAGCGCAAGCCGAACCGCTCCCGCAGGTCCTCAGCCAGGGCCGCTCTGTACGCCGCCCCGACGCATACTTGGTGCGAATAGAGTTGCTCGACCTCAATGGTCAGGTGGGTCTGTGATTTGTACCGGCCGGATCCAGCATTATTCGGTAATCCGGCAACATTAATAAATACACAGTGCGTATGAATATTTTGATCACCCTCACGGGTGGTGTAGTGCTCGAACCGGGCGACAATTAAGTCACGCGGGCGGTGCCGCTCCACCCCGCCCGCGCCGGTCCGGACACTGACGAGGCCCTCCGCTTCTACGAAGGCGAGCGCCCGCTCGACTGCGGCGCAGTGTGCGGCCTCGATCGCCGCGCGCTGCTCGGGCGTACCGGCCATCCAGAGAACGGAGACAGATTTCCCGGGCGTGAGGGTGAGGTCCTGGCCGGCCCAATGCGCCGGGCCGGCGCCGCGCACCAGCGGCTTGCCGGTGACCGGGTGATACCCGGCGCAGAGATCGCGAAACGAGCGAGCGTCGATCGCCGCGCCGTGGCGCACCACCGTCTCACCGGAGCTCCACCATACCCCACCGCCGTCGGCGAGGTAGTACTCGTCGCGCCGGTCGGGCCGGGCCTCGTGCTGGCTGTCGTTGGTGTAGTACAGCCCGGCCTCAGAACCGGCGCCGAGGCGGTGCAGCGAGGCGGTCATCGTGCCGGGTCTGAGCCGCCGGTGCCCTTGCGGTAGCGACAAACCTTGGTGAGGTCGATACCGGCCAATGGTGCGCCGAGTTCGCCCACGGCCTGCGCCATATCCATCAGGGCGGCGTCGATCCGCTCGGCGCGCTCGATCAGCACTCGGTGGCGGATCGCGACTTCCAGATGCTGGGCCACGCACTCGGCCGCGAGGCTCTCGGCAGACCAACCCTGCCCGGCYGCCGCGGCGCTCAAACGGGCGGCGAGGGCGGCATCCAAGGTGAGGGTGAGCTTGACCTGGTCGACCATCGGCGTACCTGCTGCGCAAGGAGCGGGGCAAGACGCCTGACACGTCCGAGGTCGATCGGCGAGGCGGGTGAGCCTCCATAGTTAACACTTCACCACTTCAGTGCGTGTGGTGTGATACCCCTCTTATTGCTGCGTCTGTTACCGTACATCTACCGTGCCTTGCTGTGCCGAGACCGCAGGCTGCTGCTCCTTGCTGTGCCTTAACGCGGTCTTACCGCGCAGATCGGCATTGGCGTGGTCCCTCTCACGGGACAGCAACGGACCACGTGCTACCTCTAGTCCATGCCGAAGCCGCCGCACCTAGATCTTCACCGCCTGGAACGTGACGTTGCCGACACCGCGCCACGGTCCGCCGGACTCGCACCGGGTGGCAGACCGGCCACCGGACTGATGGACGTGGTGCGCGACAACCTCGACGCCCTTACCGCTCTGCAGGCGAGTGGGGCGACCTGGAACGCCATCGCGGCGGCCCTGACCAAGCAGGGTTATGCGACCGGGGACGGTCGACCGCTCACCGGTAGCCAGATCACCGGCCTCATATCGAGCGTGCGCCGGCAGGCAAGGCGCCGCGCTGCAAACGCGTCGACCCGGCGGTCTCGGGCCGACCTCCTGCCGTCGTTGCCGGACCGTGGGACGGAGCGCCGGCTTCACCTGGCCGCCGATCTCGTTGCGCCGACCGCGCCTCGCAAGTCCTCCGCCTCGGAGGCCGCCGAGACCGAGGAGGCCATCCGGCGCGGGAATCTCGACAAGCTCCAGGATCTCCTGAAGCCAGCCCCTTCCAAAAAGGATTGATCGCTGTGGCTCGTATCCTGCTCGTGGTTCAGGACAAGGGTGGCGTCGGCAAGTCGATCGTCGCCCGCGCGCTGGCCGAAGCCGTTCCGGACGCGCCCATCATCGAGATCGACGCCTCTCAACGCCTGCTGGAGTTGGGTGAGCGGGTGCAGTTCTTCTCCATGCGCGCCACCCGCGAGGAGATCGAGCGCACCGGCGGACGTGCGGCCCGGTCCGAGTTCGACTCGGTCGTCAACGCGATGGTGTCCGCCACCTTGCCCACCATCGTTGATGTCGGCGCCAACACCTCAGGCTCGTTCTTGGCCCTGCTCGGCCAACTCGCTCCGGATCTTGAGGCGGCCGGCGTCAGCATGGGCGTTCTCGTGCTCGTGACGGCGGAGCCTGGTGCGCTGGCCGAGGCCCCCAAGCTCATGACCCTCGCCAAGCCCTGGGCGGCGGCACGCTTCCTGATCGAGAACAGGCTGCGCGGGGAGATCGACCCGAAGCAGCTCGCCCGTATCGCCGACAAGGCAACCGTATCTTCGTTTGCCGAGCAGGTGATGGAGGACAAGGCGGTCGAGATCCTGCAGGCCGGCGGCCTGGCGTCAATCCCGCAGCTAGATGCGGCCAAGTTGAACGCCAAGCACGGTCTCTCGCTTGGCGCGCGGATCCGGCGAGACCTCACCCGGTTCCGGTTAGAAGCCATGCAGGCGGCCGAGCCGGCGGCCACCTGGCTCGTCGGGTAGAAAGCGCATCGTGCCGAAGACTCCTACGCCGCGTACGCAGATCGCGGCAGCCCAGGCCGATCTCCAGCGTGCAGAAGAAGCGGACGCGGCTGCGAGCCGCGCCACCTTGGATCGTTTGCGCAGCCTCTCGGTTCGCCAGCGCTTTGATGCTTTGGGCGATGCCAAGATCAAGCTCACTCCCGAGGATCGGCGCAGCCTGCTTCAGAGTTTGAAGGACGGTGCGCCGGCCCACCGGCCGATCAAGGCCGCGACCGCGAGCCGATGGGCCCTGTTCCAATCACGGCTGCCCTACCGGGTTGTACCGCTCACGCTGTCAGCGCTCGCTTTGACCGCGGTCCTTGGTGTCACCCTCGTCGCGCGTGCCCGAACACCTGAGTTCTGGGTTCGCAGCCGGTATGCGCAGGACATCGCCGCCGAGTTCAGGGGAGCGGACGGGCAGATGATGGCCAACAGCCTCATTGCCGGTCAACGCTATGCCCGCCTTCACCAGGCTGGCGATACCGTCACGCTACGGTTCTGGGTGCCGCGCACCGGCTACGGCACGGCCTCGGTGCCTTCCAACTGGGTCGAACCAGTCCGCTGAGGAACTAGGTTCGTTCAAAGGCAGGCGCGCGGAATCCGTGCGGCTGGGCCGGAGCCGCGGCCAAAACCGAGAGCCGAACGCGCGGGACCGAAAGTCAATCCACTCTGAACCTAGAGGGTGGCTGCACCGTCAAAACAGCGCCATGACCGCCGGACCACAGGTAAGTGGGATCAGCGTGCGCGTCCGACGGGGGCCACGGGGGTAATCAGGCGGCGGAAGCGCGGATCAGTGTGCGCCACGGTCTTCTTCAACCGCATCGGATGACGCGCATGCCCGCCGCTGTTGGGAAACACCAGGAGGTCGCTCGACGGCAGGGTCACCAAAGCTTCCTTGCTCATCAGGGGCGCGCCCTGTGGGCCGAAGCTGCTCGTGCCTTTGCCCGTCCCCTCAGCTGGACGGTTCAGGGTCTCGACCGACGCGGTGTACTGTCCGATCGCGCGAGACCACCGTTCGCTTTCGTCCGGGTCGACCGCCGGCACGTCGAAGACGGTGACCACCTCGGCGGTGTTGAGGAGCACATCGGCACCGGCCTCACCGTAGAGACTGACGATCTGACCCCGGTCCTGCCAGAGGGTCCACAGGCTCGCACCATAACCGGGAAGTTCGCCCGCCGCGGTGAGGATCTCGTCGAAGCGGCCGAGCGCGGCAGCCTCGTCGATGAACACCACGATACGCTGCTTTGGCCGGTTGCGGCGCACGGCGGTGAACAGGTCGGACAAGAGCCAGCGCAGCAGCGGCGCGAGCACGCGCTTGTACTCGGGCGGTACCGCCACAAACAGGTCGATAGCGCCCGTCGAGAGTTCGGCCAGGTCGAAGGTGCTGGTGCCGACGAGCCGGCGCAGGYGCGCGTCGGCGAGCCACTGGAAGGCTTGGATGGCGGTCGATTTGACCGGATCCTTGGTTTTCGGATCGGCTTGCAGGATTTCGAGCGCTGCGAGGGCAGCGGGCTGGCGGCCGAGCGCTTGCAGGTTCGCGATGAGGATGTCTTCCCGACCGAGAAGCTCCTGTACGGCCGCGACGGAACGCTTGTCGCGGGTGAGGACGACCAGCATCGCACCGGCGATCAGATCGACGGCGCGGTTGCGGAAGTAGGCGGAGGCCTCGTCACCGCCTGACGCTTCTGGAAGGAGAGCAAGCGCCGTGTGCTGAAGGTAGAGGATGTCGGCGGGGTCGCGCGTTTCCAATGGGTTCCAGCAGTCCTCGCCATTCACCAAGCCAAGGGGATCGAGACAAACAACGCGTCGGCCGAGCGCGGCGCGGCGCGCAGCCACCGCGCGAAAGACCTCGCCCTTGGGATCGATGACGACGGCCGGTCCGCTCCAGCTCTGCGGTTCAGGATAGGCAAGGTTGGGGATCAGTAGGCCTGAAGTCTTCCCCTTGCGCGGCGGGGCGATGGTGGCGAGC
Source organism: Methylobacterium sp. P3_A11 (assembly GCF_056403155.1). NCBI lineage: Bacteria > Pseudomonadati > Pseudomonadota > Alphaproteobacteria > Hyphomicrobiales > Methylobacteriaceae > Methylobacterium > Methylobacterium sp. P3_A11. The sequence goes on along the minus strand of NZ_JBFUGA010000075.1, from coordinate 20,145 downwards.
GTTCCCTGCACGGCGAGGCGTACGGCGTGGCCGGTTTCCGGATCGATGCCAAGTTCCAGGCCCTCGTGCATATTCCCGCGCTCCGCCGCATTGGCGAAGCGTGCGTCGCCGAAAACACCCGAGGCGTCGCGCTTAAGCTTCGAAGGGTTGGGCAGGAACGGGTAGAGGATGGTGATCAGGAACGGTACGACCATCAGCACAGAGGCGTAGGTCCAGCCCCCGTTGCTGAATGCATTCGATCGCCCAATCAGGGCATCCCAGTAAGCACCAGTCGGCAGGCGAAGGCTGCCGGTCGCGATGGCACTGAACCAGTCCCCTGGCATGATGACGCCGGACGGCCAGAGATTGGAGTCGAGCCCGTGCTGAACGAGCGCCGCAACCGGGTAGGCGAGGAGAAAAGTCAGGAGCGCGACGGCAGTAATCCGAAGGAGTGTGGTCACGAGGAACGGTCCGCTGAGAAAGAGTTAGGCAGCGTGCTCGATCGTGTCCTTAGACAATTTTGCCCAGATGACGTCGCTCGGTCACTGTTTTCGACCTCACGCCAGCGGATTGAGGCCATGAATCGCGATCAACACCGCCAGACAACCAAAAACAATAGTCACCCGCGACATAAAGGCCAGCATCGAAACAATCTACGAGGAAAAAACTTAATACCATCAGACTAAACTCGTTTTTAATGCAATGATCTATCGTCTACATGTCTACCCTAGAAAAACGAGATAGACTTATGCCAGCCCTGCTGAACTTTTCGTTCAATCCATCTAATCTTTCGACCACCCAAAACATGTAGGCTTGGCCTGCATTAAATCCATCATCCCAGGATTGATTAAAGCCCGCCACTAGAACATCATCGATGCAAACACTCTGTACAATGCTCGGCCCCTGAGATCGAAAATCTGTCTCGAGAGAATATCTAGTGTAATCCATATTAGAATAGAAGCAAATGCGATAAACGCCATAATCACTGCCGCATTCATCAATTTTGCTTAGTAAAAATCTATGTGGGTACCCACCTCTTTTGAATCTTACTGCTCTAAAAACACCGTCTCGAATCTCATTGAGTTTTGCGACAGGGTCGATTCTATAAGCAAGGTTTGGCATGATTCGCTCCTATCCGACACGATTCATGTTGTTCACAAAAAGTAAAAATGTTACTATCCTGCATCGATAATTGAGAGTTAATTCGATAGCAAATGGCTTGTTTAGGCAGATTTTGGGCTGGAGTGTGAAATTGATCTTTATCTTTCACTGATTATTAGCCCATTCTGACACTCCGAACTGCATCAATCCGGCTCGATGAGTTCGATGCGTTACCGAAGTGTTCGTCGGCATAGCGGCGCTACTATCTGGGCAGGGGCTCTTCCTCGACGAGAGGGTTAGACCGTTCGCTCGAACTGTCGCCTCAATAGAGCTCGTCGCAAGCCTGGATACGGGCGAATGACTCTAAGGTAATAACCCTGATTTCTGAGCCAATCTTGAGGCTATAAAGACAATCATCCCCCGCGCAGGTCAGTTATCCTGCTGTTCAAAATAGTATAGTACTTCGATTTAAGGGAATCAGATTGTGTGGATCAAGTAATGGGCGTAGAGTCGTCTTCGCGGTCGGCAGGATCTGCCGAATGTCAATGTCCGTGACCTTTTACGCCGCGACTTCGGCCACGCGCAGGCCGCCGCCGTAGGCCACGACAGGGCCGCCAGGTGCTTGAGGCAGATCGTGGCGACGAGCATGCGGCCAACCTCCTCGCGGCTGAGCACCACGGGCAGCGTGCGGGGATAAGCCGGAAGGACGAGCCGGCGCGCCAGATCCGGGCGATCAAGTGTGTGGGTGAAGAAGAAGCGTAACGACGAGACGATGCCGTTGAGGGTCGGCGCCGGCACGCCGGCCTGGCGCTGTTCGACTTGGAAGCGGCGCAGATCCTCCGCGCTGGCCGTGCCGGGTCGGCGTCCGAGGAAGATGGCCAGACGGCCGACGTCGCGCAGGTAGTTGCGCTAGGTCTCGTGCGAGAGCCGGCGGAGGCTCATCTCCTCGATCAGGCGTTGGCGCAGCGAGCTGATCGCGGGGGCGGAAAGCAGATCGTGCATCGTCGGGCTCCTCGGATGAAGGAGCCGCGATGCTCGGCCCGCCGCCGACAGGCCTCTAAAACGACGCGCGACGGTCCGGACGCTACCGCGACCTCACCACCCGCACCCTCCCACGCAGCGGGTTCGTTCATCGGCCAAATACGATCGTTTACCCTAGGCTCGCTGAGCCAAGCAGGTACTGAAACTTCAGGCCGATGATAGCTTGCAAGCCGTAACACATCGATGTACGACAACGCAGCTGCAACGCCGTTTCATGCCGAGTTATCAGCGGCTTACGCGGGATGGCGCTTAGGTGAGAATCCTGGCGCCCCAGCCAAAAACCTGAGGATAAACGAAGGCCTCAGGAACGGGACATAACGGACACCCCGGAACAGAAGGTGTTTTTCCGGCGTACAAGAGTCGGCACAGTCCCGAATGTTAAAGGAAGCACCGACCGTCTCCGGGCTGCGCAAGGCCRCCGAGGTGTCCGATCAGAAGATCGACGTCGCGTTCGACGTGGGGCGCGCCGGTGAAGTCCGGGCGTTGCTCGGATCGCAGCCCGCTTTGCCTGCAGGAGATACCGGCACGTCAAGGCGCGCTTGAGCAGGCGCTCGACCCGCTAGTCGCGAGCGTCGCTCAGGCGCTGGAGATCGTCCCGGCGTTGCATAGCGGAAATTGCGCGGACACCATGACCAGCCGGGATATGTGAGAGCAATCCATGTTAGGCCTCGACGGCAAAAACCACCTGAGGTAGCGTCTGACCCTTCTTGTCGTCCGCGCCACAGAACCTTGAATGCCACCATTCGGTCTGACACTCCCGCTCCGGATCGTTACGGAGGCCGAGGCCGTGAAAGTGTTGGACGCGGCCGATAGGGTCGTGGCTCTGATCGCCATTCATCCGGACAGAAGTCGCCGCGACGTGTCAAAGCGGCTGCCTCCGGATGGAGCGGCCGAGGCGGCGAAAGTGATACGGCAGGCACTGACCGACTCCACAGTTGCCGCGCGCGACTGGTGAAACGACGAAAGGCGCCCGGCCGAAGCCAGGGCGCCCAGGGCGTTGACAGATGTTTACGGCCGTCGGTTAGCCGGACAGCCGCCGCATGAAGGCCTTCAACATCGCCTCTCGCGATTCCTTCATTTCGTCCCGAACCGAGATCACCATGTCGTCGATGCGCCGCTCCAGGCAGGTGATGACGTCGCCGGTCACGTAGGTCCGCGCCACCTCGATCTTGAAGGCGTTCAGCTTCTCGTCGAGGGTTCGGATTTCGATCTTGGCCGCAGCCATGTCGATCGCGTGTTGCGAGCCCCCCTCCTTCGTGCCTGTGCGCAGCTTCCCGACGACTCAGTCGACACCCTTGCCGAGCGCGAACAGGAACGCTGCGAGCGCGACGAGCTGCGCCCAGGTGATCGGCCCGGGCGACAGGAAGGACGTGTCCATGATGGCGGTCCTTCGCGACCCTCTCCCGAACAGAAGAGGGGAGTGAGGTCAGCGGAGGAGGCTACTTGCCGAAGATCCGGCGGGCGGGCGGAGCGACGCCGATCACGGCCATCACGATCGACCATTCCATCTCGTCATAAGGCGGCAGGAGCTTCGCCGCCTGCCAGTGGAATCTGAAGGTGCTGTCCAAGACGATCGCGCCGAAGTGGATCATGCAGAGCGCGAACGCTGTCGGGATCATTCAGGCCGTCCACTTCGACTCGGCGAGCTTCGCCCTCTCCGCCGCTACGACCTTCCGCTCCTCGACGTAGGCGGTGAGTTGCGCTTGGGCGACCGTGACGTCGCCGGTCACGTTCTGGCCGTTCGTCAGCACCCCGTTGTCGGAGCGCTTGCTGAGGTAGGCGAGCACCGGCGCGACGATGCCGGAGCCGGGCAGCTTTACGAGGAAGCCGCCGATCAGGGACAGGAACGGCATCAGCGCGGCCCTCCGGCGGGTGGACCGATCATGGCGAGGCGCCGGATCACAATGCCCAGCACGACGCGCAGGATTGTGAGGATCGAAGCCGACTTCGCTTCCATCCCCGCGGCAGCAGGACGGTGAAATCGACGCCGGCCAGCGCGTCGAGGATGTCGGGCACGGCCAGCACCAGGGCGAGCGCGTAGATCCGATAGCCGCGCGCGGCGGCGTACCAGCGCAGGACCCCGAGCCGGAGGCGAGCGCAGCGCATGTCAGGCGACCTTGTCCTAGGGCCTGTCTGACAAGCAGTCGACGGTGCCGTCGAGCATGACGGCATCGAGCAACGGCTCGCCTCGGTCGCGCAGGTCGAGGAAGATTCGCGCCCAGGTGCCGTTCCGGCTCCAACGCGGAAACAGTTCTGCCGCCCGCTGCCAGGACGCGATCTCGGCGGGCACCGCCCGCCAGTGGCAACCCGTGCGCAGCTGGTACAGCGCGGCCTCGACAAGGCCGCGCTCATTCTCGGACCGGACGCCACCTGGCGTCCGGTGCTCATCGATCACGGCTTCAGCACCGCCCACTGTGCGTCTACTCAGAATCTGCACGAGCCATCCCTCTCAACAGAGAAACAACCCACAAGTCTCATCCAAGATGCCAGACAGGCCCTAGGCCGCGCTACTCGGCGTCGCCCTGGTTGGGTTCGCGGAGATGTCCTGGAGCCGCGGCGTCGGCTGGGTCGCCCTCTTGGAGGCGTGGTTGGTTCTCGGCATCGGATACTCGGCGGCGCAGACGCCGACGGGATGCCTGCTCCGGCGCTCTAGGTCTCCCGAGGACCGGCCGGCCCTGTGGGCGGCCCAGTTCGCGCGCTCGTACGCCGCTTGGCTCGTGACCTACTCGCTGGCCGGCCGGCTGGGGGCGCGGCCGGGAAGGCCGCGGCGGTGGCGACCCTTGGCATCGTCACACTCGCCGCTGCCGCCGCGGCCCTGGCCATCCGACGATCCGGACACTGTGGAGCACGCCCACCCCGCGCTCGACCCGGCCCACCCGCACCTGGCGTCGGCGCGTGGCCACAGCCATGCCCACGCCGACTCACCGACGATCTTCACCACCACTGGCCGTCGGGGCGCCCCGAATGACCTGAGTGAGGCAAAGGCTTCGCATACTCCGCTCCGGGCGCGCTTGACATCGCTCGTCCGAGGGCGATGAATGGACGCTCGGGAAGCGATCTCCCGACGAGGCTCCGGCTGAAGAATCGCGTCCAATCTGCACTCGATGCACGGACGCGCCATGCCTACGCCGACCGCAATCCCCGTTGACAAACTCGCCCGTCTCGTCGGCACCGTCGGCTGTCCTGTCGTGGTCGACGTCAGGCCGGGAGACGCCCTCCGCGACGATCCCCGCCTGATCCCTGGCAGCATCCGGCGCTCCGTCGCCGACATCGCGCACTGGTCCGCCAACCTCGCCGGCCGCAGCGCAGTCATCATTTGCGGGCACGGTCACGAGCTCAGCCACGGGGCCGCTGCCTACCTTCGGCAGGCCGGCGTGGCAGCCGAGACCCTGGAGGGCGGCTTCGACGCCTGGGAGGCCGCCAGCCTGCCGCTGGTGCCGGAAGCGAAGCTGCCGCGACGCGACGCGCGTGGCCGGACCGTCTGGGTTACCCGTGCGCGCCCCAAGATCGACCGCATCGCCTGTCCCTGGCTGATCCGCCGATTCGTCGATCCGGACGCGGCCTTCCTCTTCGTGCCGCCGCCCGAGGTGAACGCCGTGGCCGAGCGGTTTGGTGGCGCTGCCTTCGACATCGACGATCCGGGTGCCTTCTGGAGCCACCGGGGCGAGCTGTGCACCTTCGACGTCATGGTCGAGGAGCTCGGTCTCGCCACGCCGCCGCTCCTGCATCTCGCGACGCTGGTGCGCGGCGCCGACACCGCCCGGCCGGATCTCGCGCCGGAGGCGGCCGGACTGCTCGCCGCCTCTCTCGGCCTGTCGCGCATCTACGCCGACGACCTCGCCCAGCTCGAAGCCGGGATGCTCCTCTACGATGCCTTCTACCGTTGGTGTCGGGACGCGAGGGAGGAAGCCCACAACTGGCCGACCAACAAGCTCAAGGAAAGACGCTGAACATGGCCGGTGCCACACTCCGCCGCACCGTGTCGGAGGAGCCACGCGCGACTACCCCGGAAGCACCGCTGCCCGTGACCCTGGTCGATGCGCTGCCGGTCTGGGCGCGAGTGGCCGCGCTCTCCTTCGGCGGCCCGGCCGGGCAGATCGCGGTGATGCACCGCATCCTGGTCGAGGAGAAGCGCTGGATCTCTGAGAACCGCTTCCTGCACGCGCTGAACTTCTGCACGTTCCTGCCGGGACCCGAGGCGCAGCAGCTCGCGACCTATGTCGGCTGGCTGATGCACGGCACGCGCGGCGGCCTCGTCGCGGGCGGGCTGTTCGTCCTGCCCGGCATCGCCGCCATCATGGCGCTGAGCTGGATCTACGCGCTCTACGGTAACGTCGGCTTCGTCGCGGGCCTGTTCTTCGGGCTCAAGGCCGCCGTGCTCGCCATCGTTCTGCAGGCTGTGATCCGCATCGGCAAGCGCGCGCTCAAGGGGCCGGTCATGATCGGTCTCTCGGCGGCGGCCTTCGTGGCCATATTCTTCCTGGACGTGCCCTTCCCGCTGATCGTGCTGACGGCCGGCGTCATTGGCTATCTCGGCGGCCGGGCCGGACTGCCGCAGTTCAAGGCCGGCGGGCACGGTGCCGGCGGCAAGGTCGTCGAAGGACCCTTCCTGCTCGACGACCACGCGCTCCCCCAGGAACGTACGGCTGCCGGGCACACGCTCCGGGTACTGCTGACCTGGGGTGCGATCTGGCTGGTGCCGGTCGCCGCCATCTGGGTCGCCGTCGGTCCGGACGACGTCTTCGCCCAGATCGCGGTGTTCTTCTCGAAGATGGCGATGGTGACCTTCGGAGGCGCCTACGCGGTGCTCGCCTACGTCGCCCAGCAGGCGGTGGAGCATTACGGCTGGCTGAGGCCCGGCGAGATGCTCGACGGGCTCGGCATGGCCGAGACCACGCCCGGACCCCTCATCATGGTCACCCAGCTCGTGGGCTTCCTGGCGGCCTACCGCGCCCCGGGCTCGCTGCCGCCACTGCTGGCCGGTACGCTCGGCGGCCTGCTGACCACCTGGGTGACCTTCGCGCCCTGCTTCCTCTGGATCTTCGTCGGCGCCCCCTACGTCGAACGCCTGCGCTGCAACCGCGCACTCGCCGGCGCGCTCTCGGCCATCACCGCGGCGGTGGTCGGCGTGATCCTGAACCTCGCGGTCTGGTTCGCACTGCACACTGTCTTCGCCAAGACGCGACCGTTCGCAGCCGGGCCTATCGGCTTCGATGTGCCAGTCCCGTCGAGCCTCAACCCGTGGGGGCTCGTCCTGGCGGCCGCGGCGGTCCTGGCGGTGTTCCGGTTCAAGGTCGGCATGATCCAGACGCTCGCGGCCTGCGCCGCGGCCGGCGTCGCCCTGCATCTGGGAGGTCTTGTGTGATGGGAACCGGGCGACGCGCCGCGGCGGTCACCCTGCTCGTCCTGGCGTCAGGTTCGGCGCCCGCCGGCGAGGCGTTCCGCCAACTGACCGCCTCCGAGATCCGGGCGCGACTCGTCGGCAAGGAGGTCACCGACGATGTGCACTGGGCCTACCGCTTCGAGCCGGGTGGTCGCCTGCACGTCGTGTCCCTCGGACGGGCGCGAGACGCACGGTGGCGGATCGACGGAAACGGGCTCTGTCTGGAGGCCGACCGCTGCGTCCAGGTCTGGAYGGCCGGCAAMCRCGTCGARTTCCGGCGCRGCGACGGCACGTTGCCGGACGAGGGCGTGCTGCAGGTGCCGGCCCGCCGGTCCTGAGGAAGACGAAGCCCGACAACAACCGAGGAGACGACCATGCCGTCGCTTGCTTGCATCCATCGCCGTCTTGGGCGCTCTCGTGACCCGTGCGTCAGCCGTTGAGCCCTGGCAAGACGCCATCGCCACCGGGCTCGGCAAACCCGGAACCGCCATGCCGGGCGGGGTCTACCGCGTCGGCCTGCCCCGGACCGACCTGAAGGTCACCCTCGACGGCGTACAGTTGAAGCCGTCCCTCGCCCTGGGCTCCTGGCTCGCCTTTGTGCGGCACGGGGGCGGGAACGAGGTCATGGTCATGGGCGACCTCGTCCTGACCGAGGACGAGGTGAACCCGGTGATGAAGTGCCTCGTCGAGAACGGGGTCGAGATCACCGCCATCCACAATCACCTGCTGCGGGCCTCGCCGAGCACCCTCTACATGCACGTCTCCGGGCACGGCGAGCCCGGCAAGCTCGCCACCGTCCTGGCGGGGGCGCTGGGCGCCAGCCGGACGCCCTTCGGCAGCGAGACTGCGGGTGGCTCCCCGCCTTCCGGGAAAACCGAACCGGCCTCTGCCGGCGAGGGACCGGTGCCGGCGAAGGCGACCGCGCCGGATCAGGCACTCGACCTCGACACGGCGGCCATCGACGCGGCCATCGGGCGCAAGGGCAAGGTCAACGGCGGCGTCTACGCCGTGAGCGTGCCGCGCTCCGAGACGCCGAAGGATCACGGCATGACCGTGCCCGAGGCCATGGGCTCGGCGATCGCCATCAACTTCCAGCCGACCGGCGGGGGCAAGGCAGCCATCACCGGCGACTTCGTCCTGACGGCGGACGAGGTGAACCCGGTCATCAAGGCGCTGTGGGAGAGCGGCATCGAGGTCACCGCGCTCCACAACCACATGCTCGACGACGAGCCGCGGCTGTTCTTCATGCACTTCTGGGCGAACGACGACGCGGGCAAGCTGGCCAAGGGCTTGAGGGACGCGCTCGACCAGGTGAAGGTCGCGAAGGGCTGATGCGCAGGGGCGTCGCCATGGTGACGATGTCGGTGAACTCCAGGCGGCGGTGCCTCGCGGTCGTCGTGGCGGCCGCAAGCACCGTCTCCCTTCTGGCAACGGTTCCGCAAGCGAGCGCCGCCGGATGCGAGGGCACGTCTTGCACCCTGGATCAGGGTAGCCAGGGTGCCGGTGCCCCGGCGGTGCCGCCGGCCGCTTCGGTCGACATCCGAGAGAGGCGGTCGGGGGACCTGTACCGCGTCTGCCTCGCCGAGCGCGGCGAGGCCTCGGGCTGGTGCAGCGCCTACCTCATGGGTGTCGCCGACACGCTGGCGGCCTTCGGCGATGGCGGCGACAAGGGCGGGATCTGCGCCGCCGACTACACCATTGAGGCTCTGGCCGAGACGTACATGACCTGGGCGCACGCCAACGAGGCGCTGCTTCGGACCGACATGCTGGCGGGGGCCAGCCTCGCCTTCCGGCAGCGCTGGCCCTGCGGGGGGTAAACCGAGCGCGCCCACCTCTCGCTCTAGAGCCGCCCCAGCCATCCTCCCGGTGCTGACGATGACTGTTCCAGGTCGGCATCCCTTCAAGGTCGCCGTCGTCTGGCGCGGCGACGCCCAGGCTCGGGCCGCGACGCGTCCGGAGACCCGCCGGTTCGCGGCGGTGTTCGCCGCTTTGGAGCGGCACGGGCTCGCCGGCGAACCCGCCGTCTGGGTCGAGGGACAGGCCGACGTCCTGCTGGCCCAGCTACTGGCTGTCGATGCGGTGCTCGTCTGGGTGAACCCCGTGACGAAGGACACCGGCGAGGACCGAGGCGCCCTCGACGCGCTGCTGCGGGAGGTCGCCGCCGCCGGGATCCTCGTCAGCGCCCACCCTGACGTGATCGACCGGATGGGCACCAAGGAGGTGCTGTACCGGACGCGGGAGATGGGCTGGGGAACGGATACGCATCTCTATGCAAGCTGTGCCGCCCTCGCGGCGGCGTTCCCCCGGCGCTTGGCCGAGGGGCCGCGGGTGCTGAAGCGCAGCCGCGGCAACGGTGGCATTGGCGTGTGGAAGGTGGAGCGCGCCGCCAGCGCGGAGGAAGTCCTGGTTCAGGAGGCGAGCGACAGGAGCCGGCGCATCGTGCCGCTCGACGCATTCCTGGCGCAGCGCGCCTCCGACTTCGCGGCGGGCCTCACCCTCGTCGACCAGCCGTTCCAGATGCGACATCTGGAGGGGATGGTCCGCTGCTATGTCAGCGGCACGCAGGCGGCGGGGTTCGGCACCCAGCTCGTCACTGCCCTGGCGCCGCCTGAGCACGGACGGGCGCCGCCGCGCCTCTATTCCGGACCGGAGGACGAGCGGTTCCAGCGCTTGCGATGCCTGCTCGAACAGGACTGGATACCCGAGATGACGAACCTGCTCGGGTTGAAGCTGGAAGACCTGCCCGTCATCTGGGACGCCGACTTCCTGCTCGGGCCGAAGGATGCCGGCGGCGAGGACACCTACGTGCTCTGCGAAATCAACGTGAGCTCGGTGTTCCCGATCCCCGATGAGGCGCCTGACGTCCTGGCTGCGACGACGCTCCGGCGGCTGGCCGACGCTCACAGGTGATCCCTAAAGGTTACCTGCGGTACGATGCACGAAGTCGATGTTTCGAGCACGACGAACGCGCCCGGGACATTTCGAACAGACGTCGATCCATAAGCTTCCTCTTCGACCGGGACCTGGCTTCAACGTACGTCCATGACGACCGGCCGCGTGTGCCGGGTATGTCGGGTCTGGGTATGATCGAAGACGCCGACCCACATGTAGAGGTGGGTGCCGGGGACGAAGGATGCGTCGTACTTGCTCTCCGACTTCAGGGCTCGGCTGACGATCAATGTCCAATGGCCGTCGCGCCAGTCGGCCGCCCCCTTGAGATCGTAGCGGTCCCCGGAATGGTTACCGGTGATCAAGACCGCCGGCATGATCGTTCCCACCGGCACCTTCGCGTCCGCTTCAGCGGTGTAGTCGACGGTGTCCTGAGGCAGCATCCACCATTTCGAGCCATCGTCCGTCCCGGCGTTGGGGTCGTCGTTCCATGTGCCCATCGCCCGGGTCATGGCGACATGATCCTTCGGCAGCTTCAGCGGTGTGACCGGGCCACCCTTGTAGTCCGCGGGCGTCATGAGCTTGAAATTGTACGTGTAGGGCGTGTCGCCCGGATCGCCCCAGTAACCGGCCTGATATCGGTTGAGCTGCGCAGCCTCGTTCTGCGTCGGCTGTCGGGGCGGGCCGATATACATGTCGTCGACCTCCCCGAGCAGGCCGCCGCGTGAGGCCTTCCACTGCCACATGTCGACCATATGGCCGTCCGTGTAGTGGAGCCCGCGCCCGTTGCGCGAGCCGGGGAAGTCGGGATGCGGCTTCGGCCCGAGATGGGAGACACCGCCGGACCCGAATGCGTCGCTCGTGGAGAAGATGACGGCGAACTTGTCTTCATAGAACGTGGTGACGTCGTCGATGAACGGGCTGTCGCCCAGCAGGTGCCATCCGTCCTCGCGCTTGATCATCGGTAGCCGTCGGGTCGATCTGGAGGGATCTTCCCACCGGAACGCGAAGTAGATGCGGGCCTCGTCCCGAACGGCACGGATCTCGACGGTCGACTCGCCAGATCCGTCCTTCAGGTTGATGCCCTGCATCGTCCGGATCGTCACCGGACGAGCGGTTTTCCAGACGTCGTCGTCGAGGAGCTTCGCGAGATCCGGAGCGCGGTTGACCGGTCGGACGTCGAGGTGGTCGCGTGTCGCGACGTCGACGGCCGCGAGACCGGTGATCACCGGTATGCCGACCAGGGACGCGATCAGGAGGGGCTTGCGAGAAGCCGCAGCGCTGGTGAGCGCTGCTGGACGAAACAACCGGAGCAGTTGTTGCCAGCCGCCGTACAGGAAGTGGGTGGTCATGTGGATCGCGATGTAACCGAGCGCGATCAGGGCGCAGGTCGCATGCAGCCAGACGACCCACCCACCGAAGCCCAGATAGAGGGCGATCCCCGTGCCGGTCATGATCAAGACGACGGCATAGATGAACCAGTGCAGCAGCACGTTGACGCCGCCCCAGCGTGCCTTTCGAGCGGCGGCTGTAGACCCGGGCAGCGCGAGAGCACGCATCCTGCGCGGCGCGTTGCGATCTAACAGGCCCCCGAGCACGAGGTACAGGACGTAGGCGGTCAGGCAGAAGAATAGCGCGAGGCCCGCGAGGAAGTGCACGGTCCAGACTTCACCCTGCGGAAGGATGGGCGCGATCCACTTGGCGAACACGGCCGTGCGGGCGTCGGCCGAGATGCGCAGGCCGGTGAACAAGCTCGCCACCATGGCGACGACCGTCAGCCAATGGATAACGATCGTACCCAGGTCGCTGCGAGGCTTCGAGGTGGAGTTTGCCTGCGATGGGGCTCCGGAGCGAAGTTCGGCTGGAGCCACTGCCTTGTTCATCCACGTAGCTCTCAAAAAGCGATTTGACATCGATTCGAGCGGCAGGATGAAGATGTTTCGTTAACGAATTTTCTCACATGCCTTCGCGGCTATTGCTCGGGTCGCAACGGGTCGGGTTCTCTCGCTTCGACGAGACTGATCACTGCCGGTATCTGCGGTGGTTCTCGCCGCGGCCGCGGGTTTTGGACCAGAGAAAGCGCTTGAGTTCCGCAACCTCCTCAGGCTGGCGGGCGCCAGCCGACGTTCTGCACGCAACGGCCCTGCTTCTGAAGGGCGCTACAGGATTGGCTCCTGCTCTTAACGATGCCCGTGCCGGTGATGCAGATCGGGATAATGCGGATGGGTGTGCCGCAGCGGCTTGTGCCGGTGCCAGTGCGAGTGTGGTTCCATCACCGGACCGTCATGCTCGTGCTGGTGGTGCTCGTCGTGGACGTGGATGTGCTCGTGCTCCATGACCTCGTGAGCGTGCTCGTGCTCGTGGCGCTCCGCGAGGTGCAGCCACAGGCCGATCCCCATCAGCAGACCGGCCACGACGACCTGGATCGTGACGGGCTCGCTCAGCAGCGCGACGGCAATCACCGCACCGATGAAGGGCGCGAGCGAGAAGTATGCCCCGGTGCGCGCCGCGCCGAGGTGGCGCAATGCCAGCATGAACAGGACGAGGCTCACCCCGACCCCGAGGAACCCGACCACGGCCGCCGCGCCGATCGTAGCAATGGGCGGCACGGTCGCGCCCAGCAGGAGAGCCAGGGCGACATTCACGCTGCCAGCCACCAGACCCTTGATGGTCGCCGTCACCACCGGGTGGGCCGAGGAGAGTTTGCGCGTCAGGTTGTTGTCGATGCCCCAGGCCAGACAGGCCGCGGCGATCAGCGCCGCACCCGCATCGAGGCGCACGCCTTCGCCGTTCCACGACAACACGACCGCACCCATGAGGATGGCGAACGCACCGAGCAGGAGACGCCGATCGACGTTCTCCCGGAATACCATCCACGCGATGAGCATGGTGGCCAGTCCTTCGAGATTGAGCAGGAGGGAGCCGGAGGTGGCCGAGGTGCGCGCCAGCCCCAACATCAGCAGGAGCGGCCCAGCCAACCCGCCGAAAAGTACCACCGCTGCCAGCCACGGCAGATCGTGACGACGCAAAGGAGCTTCCGGCGCCGAGACGCCGAGCATCGCCCGGGCGGCATGCACGGCCGCCAGTCCGCTGCCAGCGCCGAGGTAGAGCAGCCCAGCGAGCAATTGAGGTGGCATCACGCCGAGGAGCAGCTTGGCGACAGGAGCCGAGGCTCCGAACAGCACGGCAGAAAGGAGGGCCAGCGGCACACCCGGCCACAGGTGGGAATGCGATTGCTTCATACCGCGAAACTATCAGGCAGAGCCATGTTCGCCGACCCGCGCTAGTGGCGAGCGTCATGGCCGCTTTCCGCAAGCAGCTGCTACGCACGTCTACGGCTCGCTTGTTCGTAGCCATGCACGAAGCGCAATGGCGTCGCCGATCCAATAGGGCCTGCCCTACTGGAACGATCCGAGCCACGGATCATAAGCGTTCCATGCGGTGGCCTCTAGTGCACAGACGCCGACGAACGCATCACGTGCTTGTCCGCTAACTTGCTGCTACCACTTCGAAAAATTCACTATCTGGTGTACGCTTTGTCGGCGTCAGAGCACTAGCTTCTGGAACGCAAAATCGCGAACGTCAGAGATCATTGTGGAGCTCGGCGGGACGGCTGCGGGACAGACACGATGAAGGACTGTTCGGCCATCGCAGCGGCCGCTTCCGTACCTTTAGTTCGCCCCGTAAGCCGCCCTCCGAACATTGATGGTCGTGTCCGCTTGCGGGAAATCGTGACAGCTCACCGAATGACCGGGATGGGCGCATTTCGGACCTGAAGGAAGGGGTGCTGCGGTATCCGCTTCCCAGTTGCCTGACATTCTGGGTCTGATGCTCGTCACCTGCTCAGCTTGGGCCGCCGCGTGTGGCTCGTCTGTGAAGATGCGGCACCGCCCTTCCTTTTGACGCGTTCTTTCAGAGGCAGGAGGCGACCGCGATGACATTGCCCAAGAAGCTAGTCCGCATGCTCGCCGACGAAATCCGGGGTGAGTTCCACCTCACGTTCGAGAACGAAGATGGTGAGGTCTTCCGGGTGCGTGTGACCGAGCAGCAGGTCGCGGGTCTGATCCAAGATTTAGACGAGCTGCTCGGCGATGACGTCGAAAACGAGGATGAGCTTACCGAGCACAAGGAAATGGGGGACGAGTAGCCCGTAAGGTCGGAGTGCCACGCCTTGTATCTTAACCTGACGGACCGGTTTTAGGCTGCGCTGATTAAAGGGATCAGCCGGGTCCGGTCAGGGGTGAATACTGCTATCGTCTGCAACCACGCGCTGAGCCCCTCGGTCCGGGAGCAGCAGGTGTGGGACGCATTGCGGTCCGCCTGCGCGGCGCTGGCAGGGATCGCCCTCGTGGCGCGCGGGCGCCCAGCAGCGTAGCGTCGAACGCGCGATTTGCTCGGATCCCGGTGAGGGTGAGGCTCGGCATGGGTGTGAGTTCGACGTCGCCAGCCGTGGCCGATCCGGCGATGAGCGAATTCTTCAACCGGTCCGGGCTAGTGAAGCCCGGCGAAGGAGTGCGGCTCATACCTCTCACCGGCGGGGTGGCCTCAGACATCTTTCGGGTCGAGGTCGGCGACCGCAGCTTCGTTGTCAAAAAGGCGCTGGCTCGCCTGCGCGTCGCGCAGGAATGGAACGCCCCGGTATCGCGTAATGCCAGCGAAGTGGGCTGGTTCATTGAGGCGAAGCGTGCCGTTCCGCAGGCGGTGCCGGACATCCTCGCGCACGAACCCGCCTTGGGCTTATTCGCGATGACTTACATGGATCCAGCGCGCCATCCGATTTGGAAGGATGAGCTCCGCGACGGCCGGGCCAGCTCTGCCTTCGCCTCGGTGGTTGGCCAAACCATTGCCGCTGTTCACGCGGCGACCGCGCATTCGGCCGACGTAGCCCGCAACTTCGCCAACGATAGGACGTTCCTCGCCATTCGCCTGGAACCCTACCTAGAGGCGACCGCGAGACGGCACGGCGACCTCGCAGAGGAGCTCTGCGCTCTCTCCCGAGCGACGATCACGCGCAAGCTCGTCCTGGTGCACGGCGACATCAGTCCGAAGAATATCCTCGTCGGTTCAGCCGGACCTGTGCTGCTCGATGCCGAATGCGCCTGGTACGGCGAGCCAGCTTTCGACTTGGCCTTTTGCCTCAACCACCTGCTCCTCAAGTGCGTCTGGAAGCGGCAGCACGCGACGCAGTACCTCGCCTGCTTCGATGCCCTGGCGGCCTCCTATCTCTCCGGTGTGCGGTGGGAGGCGTCCGAGGATGTGGAGGCGCGCGCGGCGAGACTTCTGCCGGCACTGTTTCTAGGCCGCGTCGATGGGAAGTCGCCCGTCGAATACATCACGACGGGGGCCGACCGGGAGCGCGTCAGACGAACGGCTCGTCACCTGATCGTGAGCCGTCCGCAGCGGCTGTGCCAAATTCGACGCCACTGGGCCGAGGAGATCCTGCATTGACCGACTTGACCATCACGGCCGTGCATGGACGCAGGGTTTGGGATTCCCGCGGTCGCCCGACCGTCGAGGTCGAGGTGACGTTGGGCGAGCGGGCCTTCGGTCGCGCCATCGCGCCTGCGGGGGCGTCCACCGGCTCGGGCGAGGCGGTCGACTTGCGAGATGCCGGCGAAGCCTTTGGCGGTCTCGACGTGCGCCGCGCGATCGGCAACGTTAAGGGACCGATCGCCCAGGCCCTGGTGGGGATGGATGCGAGCGACCTTCCGGTGATCGACGCGGCGATGATCGCGCTTGACGGCACGCCCGACAAGTCGCGTTTGGGCGGCAATGCCATGGTCGCGACATCCATGGCCGTGCTGCAAGCCCACGCCCGCGCCGTGAAACTTCCGGTCTGGAAGCTTCTGGCCGAAGCGCGGCGGGTGCGCATCCCCCTCCCAGAGATCCAGATCTTTGGGGGCGGCGCACACGCCGAACGGCGCGTCGACGTTCAGGACTTCATGGTGATGTGCCCGAGTGCTGGCTCCTTCGCCGAGGCCCTGGACTGGACGGCCGAGATCTATCGGGCAGCCGGTGTCTTGATGCGCAACGCCGGCAAGCTCCAAGGCGTGGCGGACGAAGGCGGGTACTGGCCTGTCTTCGCTTCCAACGAGGAAGCACTGGACACTCTCGTGCTGGCGATCGAAGCCGCGGGCTTCAAACCAGGCGCTGACGTGGCAATCTCGCTAGATGTCGCAGCGTCCGAGTTCGGTCGAGCAGGCGTTTATACCTTGGCGCTCGACGGCCGGAAGCTGGACACGGGTGAGATGATCGACATGCTCGGACGCTGGCTGCGGGCGTATCCCATCGTGTCCGTCGAAGATCCCGTGGCCGAGGACGACATTGAGGGGTTCCGGGCCTTCACAGCAAGCTATGGCCAGCGCTGCCAGATCGTCGGTGATGACTTGCTGGTGACCAATGCTGAGCGTGTGAAGCGGGCAGTCGGCGATCGCTCGGCCAATGCGGTGCTGATCAAGCCGAACCAGGCGGGAACGGTCACGGAGACTCATGCAGCCCTGCTCGCCGGGCGAGAGTCCGGCTTCGGCACCATAGTCTCGGCCCGCTCCGGCGAGACGGAAGACACCACCATCGCCCATCTGGCGGTCGGCTGGGACGCCGGCCAGTTGAAAGTCGGATCCTTCACTCGGTCGGAGCGCATGGCCAAGTGGAACGAGATGCTGCGCATTGAGGAGAGCATGGGAAGAGAGGCGGTGTTCGCAGGTTGGTCGGCCCTGCCGTTCGGGGAAACTGTTCCGCCAAAATCACGCGGCTTTTCGTTGCCGAGCTGACGGAGCGCGGTCGCAATGAGGGTCGCCGCGTTCGGGCGCAAAGTAGCCGACCGGATCTGGCCGATTGCGGCCGGTCCGCTTTTAAACTGGAAATCGGAAAAGCGGACGTTGCTGTCGTGCACGCTCGCGATCCCATTCAGACCTCCAGCCTGTCCTGGATCTACCCGAGCTTCTGACTAAACCGAGGTGAACGTGGCGCTGGCGCACGCGGCGATCGAACGCGTCCAAATCCATGCGCCAGGCGGCGGAACGGTCCTACCGATTTGGACCCGAAATGGCGAGGCAATCTCGGGCGACGACATCCTGTAATTCGGTGACCTCGGCAAGGCCGCATCTGGTCTGGCCATTGCCAATGCGCCGCCGTTTCAGCAGCCTCTCAGAAAGCACTTCTTTTCAAAACAATGGTAATTCTATATAGGCGATTTGTTCAATATAGACAGCATCTCGGTTCCCTGAGGCCATTGGCGATGTCGAGTTTTGGCGAATCGGTGGCTCGTCATCAAAGATTCATGGGACCACTCCTCGTGGCAGCGATCCTGTTCGGCTTGGCCGGGCTGCCGGTCGCGGTCTGGCTCGACCTGCGCGGCCTGTCCGAGCGCATGCTGGCTACGCAGGCGATCGAAACCGGCCGGATCATCGACCAGATGCGGAGCTTCTACGCCAGCGACGTAGTCCAAGCGGTCAACAGCGCGACTGGCCGGATCGAGACGCGCCACGACTACAAGGGCGTGCCGAACGCGATCCCGATTCCCGCGACGCTTTCCCTGGAACTCGGCGAGCGGATCAGCGGCGGGGACGGGGCAGTCAAATATCGCTTCGTCTCCGACCTGCCGTTCAAGGACCGCAAGCCGCACGAGCTCGACGTCTTCGAGACCCAGGCCTTGGCCGACCTGCGCGCCCATCCACAATCGGGGGTCGTCAGCGAGAACACGGGTTCTATTTTCGACCGCCAGGTGCGCATCGCAGCCCCGATCCGGATGGAATCCGCCTGCGTGCGCTGCCACAACGCCCATCCCCTGAGCCCAAAGACTGATTGGAAGGTCGGCGATGTTCGCGGCATCCAGGAAATCGTCCTGCACCAGCCGATCGTCGCCAACGTCTTCGCCTTCAAATATCTTCTCGGCTACTTTATCCTGGCGGCTCTGGCCGGTACCACCTTCCTGCTTCTGCAGGCGCGCCAATCCCGACTTATCGACYGGATGAACCGAGAGCTGACGGAGTCGAATGGGTTTCTGGCTTCGATCTCGGTGCAGATCGCCAAATACATCTCACCCCAAGTCTACAAGAGCATCTTCAGCGGCGAACGGGATGTGTCGGTGACCACCGAGCGCAAAAAGCTGACAATCTTTTTCTCCGACATCAAAGACTTCACCGCCACCACTGAGCGCTTGCAGCCCGAGGAGTTAACCGCTCTTCTGAACGAGTATCTGACCGAGATGACCGCCATCGCGCTTAAGCACGGCGGTACGGTGGACAAGTATATTGGCGACGCGATACTGGTCTTCTTCGGCGACCCCGATACCATGGGTGTCCGCGAGGACGCGCAGGCCTGTGTCCGGATGGCTATCGAGATGCAGCAGCGCCTCGGCCAGCTGAACGCCCGCTGGCGGCGATCCGGCATCGAGCGCCCGTTTCAGGCCCGGATCGGCATCAACACGGGTTACTGCAATGTTGGCAATTTCGGCAGCGACGAGCGGATGGACTATACGATCATCGGCGCGGAAGCGAACCTCGCAGCCCGCCTACAAGCCGCCGCGGCGCCGGGCGGGATCACCCTGAGCTACGAGACCTACGCATTAGTCAGTGACATCGTTCAAGCGAGCCCGCGTGACCCGATCCACATGAAGGGCATTAGCCGTGAGGTCGTCCCCTACGCCATTGAGGGCCATCTCACCGCGGAGGTCCCGGAGAAAATCTTCTCTGAGCATGCAAGAGGCATCGACTTCTACATCGATGTCGACGCCCTGGAGGCGGAGGGCGCGGCCCGGCTTCGGAAGCGCCTTCTCGATGCGCTCGCGGCCGTCGACCGCCGGATGAGCGGTACGGGCGCCTCGGGCACGTTCCCAGAGCCGGGTGCGCGGCCATCCGCAGCGAACTGACAGCACAGGTGCTGTGCGGCTCCACGTATCTAGCCAAGGTTGCTGCTGGTCGGGTCAAACTCAGCAGCGTGCGATTAGCTGAGCGCGTCGGGCCATCCTCAGCTCGATCGAGAGTTGAACGTGCCGCTGTCACCACGTCCGCTTTCGATACTCCACTGCTTTCGGGACAGCGGTGGCGATGAGCGGGAAGCGGGCGGCCGGTCCTGGCCGTTTGCGGAATGGCTGCTTCGGGGCGTTGGACGGGGAAAAGCGGACACACCGTTATCAACCAAACCTTACCTTAGGGTGTGAAGCGAACCAAGCCATTGCATGGTTTAGCAGTTTGTGATTCCAGGCGGCCGTTTGCGGCCTGGAGGTGACGATGGCGAACCTGTTCTGGCTCTCGGACGAGCAGTGGGCGGTGATCGAACCGTTCATGCCCAGGAACCAGCCCGGACCCGAGCGCAACGACGACCGGCAGGTCATCTCGGGCATCCTGCACGTCCTCACCTCGGGCTGCCGCTGGCGTGATTGCCCGGCGGCGTATGGGCCGCGCACCGCGGTCTACAACCGCTTCAATCGCTGGTCGCGGCGCGGGTTCTGGAAGGCGATGCTCGCCGCGCTGGCCAGGGCCGGATGGGCTGGTGACGCAGCTGTGCAGTCCCGCGGTGTGGTGGCATCAATTTAGCTGTAACCGCCGCACACCGGGGGCGTTATGGGACAGGTTCTTCACGGCTGCGCCACGACCACGCACGCGGTCAGAGCAACGCTACAGCGATCGAAAGCTCCGCTCAAAGATCTTGCCGCCCAGCATGGACTGAACCCCAAGACAGTCGCGAAGTGGCGTAAGCGAGCCTTCGTGCATGACGCGGCGATGGGACCGAAGACGCCGCGCTCTACCGTT
>NZ_JBFUGA010000074.1:0-28918 GCF_056403155.1 Methylobacterium sp. P3_A11 | reverse complement strand
CCGGTCCGGCTGGGCAAGGGTGAGACGCTGCGCCGCGACCGGCGCGCGCCGTCAGCGCGACTGCGGCGCGTCCGGAACCGCCGGCTGGGCGGGAGCGGCCGGCTGGGCCGGTGCCGTGGCCGGCGCCCGGTCCTGCTGCTGGCGCAGGGTGTCGAGCAGSTTGTCGGCGCCGGTCGGCTGCTTGGCGGGCTGACCCGCCGTCTGCGGCGCGCCGCTATCGAGGATCGACTTCGGCGCCTGCGACCGATGCGACAGGATGGCGAGCACCAGGCTTGTGGTGAAGAACAGCGCCGCCAGGATCGCGGTCGCCCGCGTCAGGGCGTTGGCCTGGCCCCGGCCGGTCATGAAGCCGGCCACGCCGCCGCTTCCGCCGCCGCCGAGCCCCAACCCGCCCTCGGAGCGCTGGAGCAGCACGACGCCGATCAGCGCGAGCACGATGATGAGGTGGACGACGATCAGGACGGTCTGCATCGGTGTTCCGAGATCTACTTCCGCGTCGCGCGCCGGGATATTGACCGGGAGGCGGGCGCCCAGCGGCCGAAGCCCTAAAGCCACCGGCGCGGCCCCTGGCGAGAGGGTCGGCGTCGGCGACCCGCGGATCGGTCGGCCTGAATTCCGCCAGGGCCATACACCACCCGCCCGCCGCCGCCAACCTGACGCCGGCGGCGCGCTGTCGGGCGCGGGCCTCGCCATCGGAAGCGCGCCGTGCTCTTTCGGCCGCCGAGGGCGGCCGAGCGAACGTGCCGCCCCGTTCCGGGAGGCCTCATGTCCGTGTCACGCCGTTCGGCGCTCGCCGCCGCCCTTGCCGCCGCCCTTGCCGCACCCGTCCTTTTGCGGGCGCATCCGGGCCTCGCCGCCAATCAGGACGGCGACGCCGTCGAGGCCGCCGTCGACGCGTTGACCAAGGCCCTGCTCTCCGGTGACGGCGCGGCGCTCGATTCGCTGACCCATGAGGGCCTGAGCTACGGTCATTCCAGCGGCGTGGTCCAGAACAAGGCGGCGTTCATCGAGCCCCTCGCCACCAAGCGCGCGACGTTCCCGAGCATCACCCTGTCCGACAGGTCGGTCTCCGTCGTCGGGGACGACGCCATCGCCCGTCATGTCTTCACCGGCGAGGCCGTCACGAACGGCAAGTCGGCGCCGGTGCATATCGGCGTGATGCAGGTCTGGCACCGGGACGGCGCGCGCTGGCGGCTGCTGGCGCGACAGGCCTTCAAGCTCTGAGCGCATGGGCGCTCGATCGGGACGCGCTTTCGAAGGGCGCGACGTCGATCCCGGCGCGGGGGACCGATCTGCGGTGTCGCGCCGGCCGAAGTCTCGGATCGACGCTTACCGGTAGGCGGCGCAGATCCCCAGGAAGTCCTCGGCCACGAGGCTCGCACCCCCGACGAGCGCGCCGTCGACGTTGTCCACCGACAGGAGCTCGCGGGCATTCCCGGGCTTCACCGAGCCGCCGTAGAGGATGCGGATCTTCTGCGCCTCCTCGCCGACGAGCTTGTCGAGCATCTCCCGCAGCGAGGCGTGGACCTCGGCGATGTCGCGCGGCGTCGGGGTCCGGCCCGAGCCGATCGCCCACACGGGTTCGTAGGCGATCACCGTGTCGGCGGCCGTGGCGCCCTTCGGCAGGCCGATGGCGAGCTGGGCGCGGACGATATCCAGTGCGCGGCCCTGCTCGCGCTCCTCGATGGTCTCGCCGACGCAGATGATCCCGCACAGGCCCGCGCGGCGGGCGCCGAGCGCCTTGGCGTGGACGCCGTCATCGGTCTCGTGGTGGTAGGCGCGGCGCTCGGAATGGCCGACGATCACGTATTGCGCCCCCAGATCGGCGAGCATCTCGGCCGAGATCGAGCCCGTGAAAGCGCCGCTCGGGCGGGCGTGCAGGTTCTGGCCGCCAATCGCGATCGGAGAGCCGGCCGCCGCGGCGACGCAGGAACTGATCAGCGTCGCGGGCGGACAGATCAGCACGTCGATCCGTGATGCGAGATCCGGAGACAGCGCGTCGCGAATCGCCTCGACCACCTGGATCGAGGTCCGCGTGCCGTTCATCTTCCAGTTGCCGGCGACCAGCGGTCTCCGCCCCGACTGCGTCATGCCTGTCCTCGCTCCGCCGCGGCCTGTCTCGAAGTTGCCGGGGCCTACCAGAGCGAGCTTGGGCGTGCAAACGGGCCGGAGCCGCCGAGCCTTTGCCTGTGGACGCGAATGGTCTATCGCGGTCGGCTCTCAGGAACAGCGCCGCCCCGGCGACGGGACGGCCGCCGAAGGTACTCGATCACAGACCATGCTTCAGGGCATCCGCAACGCCAGCCAGCACTGGCTCGGCAAGATCGTCTTGACGATCATCTTCACGCTGCTGATCGCCGGCGTCGGGATCTTCGGCGTCGAGGAGTTCTTCCGCGGCGGCGCGAGCAACCAAGTGGCCACCGTCGGAAAGACGCCGATCACCGCCGAGCAGGTCCGGCAGGCCTACCAGAACCAGCTGCAGCGCTATCAGACGCAGCTCAAGCGTGCGATCACGCCCGATCAGGCGCGGATGCTCGGTCTCGACCGGCAGGTGATGTCCCAGCTGATCACCGAGGCCGCCCTCGACCAGAAGACCCACGATCTGGGCTTGGCGGTCCCGGATTCCGCTGTGATCAAGGCGATCCACGAGGAGAAGAGCTTCCAGAACCAGCAGGGCCAGTTCGAGCCCCAGCTCTTCTATCAGACCCTGCAGCGTGCGGGCCTGAACGAGGGGATGTTCGTGCGCGAGCAGCGCTCCGTCATCGCCCGGCTCCAGCTGGCCGAGGCCGTGTCCTCCGACCTGCACGTCCCGGTGGCGCTGCGCGAGGCCGTCCACCGCTACACGACCGAGCGCCGCGGGGTGTCCTACCTGATGCTGACCCCCTCGACGGCCGGCCAGATTCCGGACCCCACCGACGACGAGCTGAAGACCTGGTACGACGCCAACAAGTCCGGTTTCCGGGCGCCCGAGTTCCGTGCGGCGAACCTGCTCGTGGTCGAGCCGGAGGCGTTGGCCAAGCCGGAGGCGATCACCGACGCCGACGCCCGCGCGGCCTACGCCCTCAACAAGGACCGGTACGGCGCGCCGGAGAAGCGCACCATCCAGCAGATCGTGTTCCCCGACGCCGCCGCCGCCGAGGCGGCGCGCAAGGCGATCACGGACGGTTCGAAGACCTTCGATGCGGTGGCGGCGGAGCGCGGCACCGACGACAAGGACCTGACCCTCGGCACGCTGACCAAGAGCGAGCTGTTCGACAAGGCCGTGGCCGATGCCGCCTTCGCGCTGCCGGAGAACGGTGTGAGCCAGCCGGTCCAGGGCCGATTCGGGACCGTGCTGCTGCGGGTGACCAAGATCAAGCCCGGCACGGTGAAGCCGTTCGAGTCGGTCGAGGGCGAGATCCGCAAGGGCCTTGCCCTCGCCCGTGCCCGCGACGCCATGGAGACCACCCGCGATGCGATCGAGGATCAGCGGGCCGGCGCGAAGCCCCTCACCGACATCGCGGCGGAGCGTGGGCTGAAGGTCGTCACCGTCAAGGCCGTGGACGTGAACGGCAAGGGACCGGACGGGCAGCGGGTCACCGACATCCCCGATCCGGACACCACGCTGCCGGCCCTGTTCCGCGCCGAGATCGGCGGCGACAACGAGCCCCTGCGGACCAAAACCGGCGGCTACGTCTGGTACGACGTCACCGGGATCGACGCTGCCCACGACAAGCCGCTCGATGAGGTCAGGGACGGCGTCAAGGCCGGCTGGACCGCCGCGGAGATCGCCAAGCGCCTCCAGGCCAAGGGGCGTGAACTGGTGGAGAAGATCAACAAGGGCGAGACCCTGGAGGCCGTGGCCCAGGAGGTCGGCGTCAATCTGCAGGAGGCGCAGAACCTGTCGCGCAACCAAGCGCGGGACATGCTGAGCGCGGACGACGTGAACCTGATCTTCGCGACACCGGTCGGCAAGGCCGGTACGGCGGCGGCCGGCGATTCGCGCGCGGTGTTCAAGGTCACGGCGGCGACGGTACCGGCCTTCGTGGCCGACAGCCCGAGCGACAAGCAGATCACGCAGAACTTCCAGGCCGCCCTCGCCGACGACGTGCTGTCCCAGTACATCGGCGAGGTCCAGAAAAACGCCGGGGTGAAGGTCGACCCGGCGGCTCTGCGCCGCGCCATCGGCGGCGAGTACTGACACATGGCCGGGGAGCCCGAATTCGCGGCCTTCGCGGCGCGTTACGAGGCCGGGCAGCCGAGCCTCGTCGCCGTGAGCCTCGTCGCCGACCTCGAGACGCCGGTGGCGGCGTTCCTCAAGTTGCGCGCCGGGCATTGCGGGCCGGCCTTCCTGCTCGAATCGGTCGAGGGTGGTGCCGTGCGTGGCCGCTACTCGATGATCGGCCTCGACCCGGACCTGATCTGGCGCTGCCGGGACGGCGCGCCGGCGATCGCCCGCGGCGCCGATCTCACGGCGTTCGAGCCCGACGACCGGGCGCCGCTGGCGAGCCTGCGGGCGCTGATCGCCGAGAGCGCGATCGGTGACCCGGACGATCAGGACCTGCCGCCGATGGCGGCCGGCCTGTTCGGATATCTCGGCTACGACATGGTCCGCGCCATGGAGCGGTTGCCGGAGCCGAACCCGGATCCCCTCGGCGTTCCGGACGCGATCCTGATGCGCCCGCGGGTCATGGTCGTGTTCGACTCGATCCGCGACCTGATCACCGTCGTCTCGCCGGTGCGGCCCGCGGATGGCGTCGCGGCCCGGGCGGCCTACGAGGACGCGCTCCAGCGCCTCGACCGCGTCGCGGCCGCCCTCGAAGGCCCCCTCCCGATCGAGGCGCGGGTCGACCTGGCCGCGGTCGCCTATCCCGAGCCGGTCTCGAACACGCCGCCGGACGATTTCTTCGCCATGGTGGCGCGCGCCAAGGAGTACATCGTCGCGGGCGACGTCTTCCAGGTGGTGCTGTCCCAGCGCTTCTCGGCGCCGTTCACGCTGCCGGCCTTCAGCCTGTACCGCTCGCTCCGGCGCACGAATCCGGCGCCGTTCCTCTGCTATCTCGATTTCGAGGCCTTCCAGATCGTCTGTTCCTCACCGGAGATCCTGGTGCGGGTGCGGGAGGGTACCGTGACGGTCCGACCCATCGCCGGGACCCGCCGCCGCGGCGCCACCCCGGCCGAGGACGCCGCCCTGGCCGACGAACTCCTCGCCGATCCGAAGGAGCGGGCCGAGCATCTGATGCTGCTCGACCTCGGCCGCAACGATGCCGGCCGTGTCTCGCGGATCGGCAGCGTGCGGGTGACGGACTCGTTCTTCATCGAGCGCTACAGCCACGTCATGCACATCGTGTCGAACGTCGAGGGCGACCTCGACCCGCGCCACGATCCCCTGGACGCGCTGGCGGCCGGCTTCCCGGCCGGGACGGTCTCCGGGGCTCCCAAGGTGCGGGCGATGGAGATCATCGACGAGCTGGAGCGGGAGAAGCGCGGGCCGTATGCCGGCTGCATCGGCTATTTCGGCGCGCGCGGCGAGATGGATACCTGCATCGTCCTGCGAACCGCCGTGGTGAAGGACGGGCAGATGCACGTCCAGGCCGGCGCGGGGATCGTCTCCGATTCCGATCCGGCCTCAGAGCAGCAGGAATGCGTGAACAAGGCCAAGGCGCTGTTCCGCGCCGCCGAGGAGGCGGTGCGCTTCGCCGCGCAGGCCAAGCGGGGACAATAGCGCGCCCGTCCGCGACCGGGATCGCCGATCCGGTCCGGTGATCCCGGTCCGGATTGATGGCCCGGATTCATGACCCGACGGGGCACACGGTTGACCGCCTCGCCGCGAGCGGTCACATCGCCTGCATGTCCGAGCGTGCCGCCGCGATGTCCAACGTCCTCGTCATCGACAACTACGATTCCTTCACCTGGAATCTCGTCCATCTGATCGGCCCGCTCTGCGGCGCGATCGAGGTTGCGCGCAACGACGCCCTCACGATCCCCGAGATCCGCGCGAAGGCGCCGGATGCAATCGTGCTGTCACCCGGACCCTGCACACCGAACGAAGCGGGGATCTGCCTCGACGTGGTCCGCGAACTCTCCGAGGACATCCCGATCTTCGGCGTGTGCCTCGGCCTGCAGGCGATCGGGCAGGCGTTCGGAGGCGACGTGGTGCGGGCGCCGCTGCCCCTGCACGGCAAGGTCTCGACGATCCGCCACGGCGCAAGCGGCCTGTTCCGCGGCCTCAACGACAGCTTCGAGGCGACGCGCTACCATTCCCTCGTCGTCGATCGCGCGACCTGCCCGGCGTCGCTGCGGGTCACCGCCGAGGCCGACGGGCTGATCATGGGCCTCGAGCACGCCGAGCGCCCGCTCCACGGCGTCCAGTTCCATCCGGAGAGCATCCGGTCGCAACACGGCACGGAGATCGTCAAGAACTTCCTGGATCTCGCCGCCGCGTGGAACGTGGGGCGTGACAGGACGCGGCCCGACGTGCATTGACGCCGGGAGGCCGGGGCGGCCCTCCGTCAGAACCCATGGACAGTTTCAGACCCCATCTCGCGAAGGTCGCCGGGGGCCTCGCCCTCGACCGCGCCGAGGCCCGCGCCGCCTTCGACGACCTGTTGTCGGGCGAGGTGACGCCGGTCCAGGCCGGCGCCTTCCTGACCGCCCTGAAGGTGCGCGGCGAGACCGTCGAGGAGATCGTCGGCGCCGCCGAGGCCATGCGCGCCCGCATGACCCGCGTCGACGCCCCGGCGGGGGCGATCGACGTCGTCGGGACCGGCGGCGATCATTCCGGCAGCGTGAACGTCTCGACGTTGGCCGCGATCGTCGTCGCCGCCTGCGGGGTTCCCGTGGCCAAGCACGGCAACCGCGCCGCGACCTCGCGCTCCGGTGCCGCCGACGTGCTCGCGGCCCTCGGCGTGCGGCTCGGCCTCGACGCCGCCGGACAGGCGCGCTGTCTCGCCGAGGCGGGCCTCTGCTTCCTGTTCGCGCAGGCGCATCACCCGGCGATGCGCCACGTGGCCGCCGTCCGCTCGGAGCTGCCTGTGCGGACGATCTTCAACCTGCTGGGTCCGCTCAGCAATCCGGCGGGGGTCGGGTACCAGCTGTTCGGCGTCGCCCAGGAGGCGCTCGCCGAGCCGCTCACGCGCGTCCTCGCGGAACTCGGCAGCCGCCGGGTCTGGACCGTCCACGGGTCCGACGGTCTCGACGAGATCACCGTCACGGGGCCGACTCGGGTGGTCGCCCTGGACGCGGGACGGATCTCGCGCTTCACCATCGATCCGCGGGAACTCGGGTTGGCCCTGCACGCGCCCGGAGACCTGCGCGGCGGCGATCCCGCGGACAATGCGCGGGCTCTGGACGACGTCCTGGCGGGGGCACGCAACGCCTACCGGGACATCGCGGTTCTCAATGCGGCTGCGGCACTCGTCGTCGCGGGGGCCGCACCGGCCCTGGCGGACGGTCTCGCGCAGGCGCAGGATGCGATCGATTCCGGGGCAGCGCGGGCGACGCTCGCCCGCCTTGTCCGGGCCTCGAACGACCACTCCAACGGGCAGGAGGGCCGATGACTTCGCTGACGCACGAGGCGACGCAGGACGCCGTCTCCGCGGCCGCCTCCGAGCGCCCGAACGTCCTCGCCCGGATCGAGGCCTACAAGCGCCGCGAGATCGCCGAGGCGAAGCTGCGCGTGCCGCTCGCCAAGCTTGAGCGCCGGGTCGCCCAGGCCGAGCCCGTCCGCGGCTTCGCGGCGGCGATCCGCGCCCACCTCGCCGAGGACCGTCCGGCGCTCATAGCCGAGGTGAAGAAGGCGTCGCCCTCGAAGGGCCTGATTCGCGCCGACTTCGATCCGGCCCGCCTGGCCCATGCCTACGAAGCCGGTGGCGCGACCTGCCTTTCGGTGCTCACCGACGAGCCCTCCTTCCAGGGTCGGCCGGAATACCTGACCGCGGCCCGCGCGGCGTGCGGCTTGCCGGTCCTGCGCAAGGACTTCCTGTTCGAGCCCTATCAGGTCTACGAGGCCCGGGCCTGGGGCGCCGACTGTATCCTGGTCATCATGGCCTGCCTCGATGACGACGAGGCCGTCGCCCTCGTGGAGACGGCGCACCTCCTCGGGATGGACGTCCTCGTCGAGGTGCACGACGCTGCCGAGCTGGCGCGGGCCATTCCCCTCGGCACGGCGCTGATCGGCATCAACAACCGCAACCTGAAGACCTTCGACGTCTCGTTCGAGACCGCGATCCGCCTTGCGCCCGGGATCCCGACCGACCGCATCGCCGTGGCGGAGAGCGGCATCGGCGACCATGCCGACGTGGTCCGTCTCCGGCAGAACGGTCTCGGGGTGGTGCTGGTCGGGGAGAGCCTGATGCGCCAGCCGGACGTCGCGGAGGCGGCTCGTGCCCTGCTGTTCGGCGATGCCGAAGTCAAGGGCGGCAAGCCGCGGAAGAAGGCCTGAGCGATGCGGCCGGGCTCGACGCTGACCCATCTCGACACGAGCGGCGCGGCCAACATGGTCGACGTCACCGACAAGCCGGCCACCGACCGGACCGCCCGGGCGGAGGGGCAGATCGTGATGCAGCCCGCGACCCTGGCGTTGATCCGCGAGGGTGACGCCAAGAAGGGCGACGTGATCGGCACGGCCCGCCTCGCCGGGATCATGGCCGCGAAGCGCACGCACGAGCTGATTCCCCTGTGCCATCCGCTGCTGTTGTCCAAGGTGCGGGTGGAGTGCGAGCCTGACGACGCGCTGCCCGGCCTGCGCATCGCCGCCGAGGTTCGGGTGCAGGGGCCGACCGGGGTCGAGATGGAGGCGCTCACCGCCGTCTCGGTCGCCTGCCTGACGGTCTACGACATGGTGAAGGCCGTCGATCGCGGCATGCGGATCGAGGGCATCCGGCTCACAGCCAAGGACGGTGGCCGCTCGGGCTCCTATCGAGCACCGGCGGAATGAGCGGCCTGATATCGGTCGCCGACGCGCTGGCGCGGGTCCTGGCGAGCGTCAACGGTCCGGTCGAGTCTGAGACCGTGCCCCTGGCGCGGGCCGCCGGCCGGACACTGGCCGCCGACATCGCAGCAACCCGGACGCAGCCGCCGTTCCCGGCCTCCGCCATGGACGGCTACGCCGTCCGCAGCGCCGATGCCGCCGCGGCGGGAGCGGCCCTGCGGCTGATCGGCACCAGCGCGGCCGGACACGGTTACACCGGGCGCATCGGCGCCGGCGAGACGGTGCGGATCTTCACGGGGGCGCCGGTACCGGACGGCGCGGACGCGATCCTCATCCAGGAGGATGCGGTTGCCGCCGACGGCGCGGTCCGAGTCGTGGAGCCGGTTGAGCCGAACCGGTTCATCCGCCGCGCGGGGCTCGATTTCACCGCGGGCGACACCCTGATCGCGGCCGGCATGAGCCTCGATGCCCGGCGCTTGGCCCTCGCCGCGGCGGCCGGGCACCCGCGGCTGCCCGTACGGCGCAGGCCGCGCGTGGCGATCTTGGCCACCGGCGACGAGCTGGTCGAGCCCGGCGCCGAACCGGCCTGGGACCAGATCGTCGCCTCGAACAGCCTCGCACTCGGCGCCCTCGCCGCGGAGGCGGGCGCCGACCTGATCGATCTCGGCATCGCCGCCGACGATCACGGCGCGCTGGCCGACGCGTTCCGGCGCGCCCGTGCCGCACGGGCCGACCTGCTCATCACCCTGGGCGGGGCCTCCGTCGGCGATCACGATCTGGTCCAGGCCGCGCTCGCCAGGGAGGGGATCGACCTGGGATTCTGGCGTGTCGCCCTTCGGCCGGGCAAGCCCCTGATGCACGGCCGGCTCGGGGACATGCTGGTGATCGGATTACCGGGCAATCCGGTCTCGTCCATCGTCTGCGGCCTGCTCTTCGTGGTCCCGGCCATCCGCGCCCTTCTCGGCGATCCGCAGGCCGGCGCCGACCGCAGCGAGCCGGCCACGCTCGGCCGCGACCTCCCGGCCAACGACGGCCGGGCCGACTACATGCGGGCGCAACTCGACTCCGCGCCGGGCCGGCTGCCGGTGGCGACGCCCGAGCAGCGGCAGGATTCCTCGATGCTCGCGGTGCTCGGCCGCTCCGAGGCCCTGCTGATCCGCGAGCCGCAGGCGCCGGCGGCGGCCGCGGGCGATCCCTGCCGGATCATCCGCCTCGACCGCCGCCTGCTCTGATCCTCAGCGCACCACCCGCCAGGCCTTCAGCGGACCGGGCACGTCGAGCGGCACCAGACGGTCGCTGCGGACCGCGCCGCGCATGAGCCGGGTCGCGAAGGCCGTCTCGGCCTGGAGGTTGTCGGCCGGCCGCGCCGGGCAGGTGACGAGGTAGTCGACCCGGAAGGCGCTCAGCACCCGGTTCAGGTCGGCCTCCGTGCCGCCGAGGCCCTCGATGGCCGCGGTGAGGCCCGGGATGGCCCGGTGGTAGGGCGCGGCGACGATTCGGTGCGGCGTGCGCAGCAGGATCGATGGACCCAGGAAGATCGGCGCCAGCACGGTGCCCTCGGCCAGTCCCGCCAGGGGCCGAACGGCGGGATCGCCGAGGCAGGCGGCGGCCTGGGCCGGGTCGGGCGCGGTGCGGAGGTCGGGCGCGCAGGCCGCGGCCACGATCGCCGGGACCATCCAGAGGCTGCTCACCAGCCCGGCGCCGAGGAGGGCGTGCCCCCAACGTCCGATTCCGGCTCCCGGCAGGGCGGCGGCCGCCAAGGCGCGATCGAGCACGATACCGGCCACCAGCGGCACGAAGCCGGAGGCGATGTAGAGGCCGCGGAACTGGACGAGGCCGAGGATCAGGCCCGGCCAGAGGAACAACGCCACCACCGACCACGCCCGGCGCTCCGGCCCGCGCAATGCCATCCAGGCCGCGGTGAGGCTTGCCAGCAGTAGCACCGGATAGAAAACCAGGGCCTCCCACTGCCCCTGCGTCACAAACTTCGCCAGCGGCGCCATCTCGTTGACCGTGAGCAGCCAATGATCGCGCACCAGGGGCGGCATGTCGGGGAAGGGGCCGTCGAGGCAGGTCGGGAAGGCGGCGGCGAACCCCGCAATCAGCAGGGCGCCGGTGATCCCAGTGAGGGCCGCGCGCGCACCGAGGGTCTCCAGACGACGGCGCGCTGCCGCGGCTCCGACGGCGAAGGCGAGACCGCCGACAGCAAGCCAAAGCCACGGGAGGGAGAGAGCGTCGCACCGTGACGTCGCCCAGAGGGCGGGCGCGGTCTGCAGGGCGAACAAGGCGGGCGCCGCCGCCCCGAGCCCGATGCCGAAACCCGCCAGAAGTGGCAGAGCGGGCCGTCCGCGAAGGCACCAGTCGCCGACGAGATAGAGCGCGGCCAGGGCGACGAAGGGCAGACCTTCGAGCCCGACCGCCAGCGATACGGCAGCCAGGATGCCGCCGATCAGGCCTCTCCGGACGCCGCCGCCGATCATGCAGAAGGCGAGCCCCAAGAGCGCAAGGATCTGGACATTGTGGTGGTCGACCCGGCCCGCCTGGAACTGGATGGTGACCCCATAGGTCTGGGTCGCCGCAATCAGGCCCAGGAGCGCGGCACGACTACCGAAACTGTGCCGGATGCCGCGATAGAGCACCCAGCCGTAGACGCCGAACAGCAGCAGGGGCCAGAGCGCGGCCGTGAACCCCTCGGCGATTGCGCGACCTGCCAGCGGCGTCAGTGCAAGGACCATTCCGGCGATCGTCGCGTCCACGAGGCGCGACCAGTGGCTCGGCACGCCCGAAGGCGCCAGGAACCGATATTGGACGTTGTCGTACCAGCCCTGGCCGGCCAGCAGGTCGCGGACCTCCACGAGGCGCATGGCGTCGTCGGTATCGGGGACGCGCAGGTGCCGGATCGTTTCCCAGACGTCATGGGGCGCGTTCATCGTCGCGAGGCAGAGGGCGACGAGGATCCACAGGAGCGTGCGGGTCTCGGTTCGCCCGCGCGGCGGAAAGAGCGTCAGTGCCGTAGCCGGCATGGTTGGGTCACCCGGGCGGGCGGTGGATGCCCTCGCCGCCATGGTCGCGCGGGCGGGCTTAACACCCGGTCAAGGCACCCTCGCGATCCCTCCGATCGGGCACGGACCGGGCGCGCGGCCGTCCGGACGCCAGCGATTCCTTAACCACGACCCCGCATCCTGTAGCCAGGTCGGCGTCTCGCACGTCGCGCGCCGCACCAATCGCCGGAGCATGGGATGAGCCACCACACCGAGACGCTGGTGATCGGCGCAGGGCCTGCGGGCCTCACCGCCGCCTACCTGCTGTCGAAGAAGGGGCGCTCGGTCACCGTTCTGGAGCGGGATCCGGCCCAGGTCGGCGGTATCTCGCGGACCGTCTCGCACAACGGCTACCTGTTCGACATCGGCGGCCACCGCTTCTTCTCGAAATCCCAGGCCGTGGTCGATCTCTGGGACGAGATCCTGCCCAACGACTTCATCGAACGCCCGCGCCTGTCGCGGATCTATTATCGCGGCCGGTACTACGCCTACCCCCTCAAGGCCTTCGAGGCGCTGCGGAACCTCGGGCTGCTGACAAGCGCGGCCTGCGTCGCCTCCTATCTCTACGCCCGCCTGCGGCCGATCGACGAGCCGAAGACCTTCCACGCCTGGGTGCGCAACCAGTTCGGCGAGCGCCTGTTCGCGATCTTCTTCCAGACCTACACCGAGAAGGTGTGGGGCATGTCGTGCGACGCGATCTCGGCCGACTGGGCGGCGCAGCGCATCAAGGGGCTCGACCTCGGTGCCGCGATCCGCGACGGCATCAAGCGCTCGCTGGGCCTGCGCAAGCGCGCACCGGCCGGCGGTCCCGTGATCAAGACCCTCATCGAGTCGTTCCGGTATCCGCGCCGGGGACCCGGCATGATGTGGGAGGCCGCCGCCGCCAAGATCGAGGCTCAGGGCGGGCGTCTATGCCTCGACCGCAGCGTCGATTCCCTCAGCTACGATGCCGGCACCGGCATCTGGACGGTCGCGGCCCGCAGCGCCGACGGCCGGCGCGAGACCTTCACGGCCCGCAACGTCATCTCGTCGGCGCCGGTCCGTGAGCTGGTCGATGCGATCCGGCCTCGGCCGCTGAGCACCTTCAACGCCCGCGCGCTCAAGTACCGCGACTTCCTGACCGTGGCGCTGATCGCCAAGTCCCAGAAGAACTTCCCCGACAACTGGATCTACATCCACGACCCGTCGGTGAAGGTCGGCCGCGTGCAGAACTTCCGCTCGTGGTCCCCCGAGATGGTGCCGGACGAGGACCATACCTGTCTCGGCCTTGAATATTTCTGCTTCGAAGGCGACGGACTCTGGAACGCCGACGATGCCGAGCTGGTGGAACTCGCCAAGCGCGAGATCGGGCAGATCGGCCTGATCGACCCGGCCGACGTGGTTGATGCCTGCGTGGTCCGCCAGCCGAAGGCCTACCCGGTCTACGACGAGGATTACGCCGGCCACGTCGTCACCGTACGCCGGGAGCTGGAGCGGGACTTCCCGAGCCTGCACCTCGTGGGCCGCAACGGCATGCACAAGTACAACAACCAGGACCACGCGATGATGACCGCGATGCTCACCGTGGAGAACATCCTCTGCGGCCGGCGCCGGCACGACGTCTGGCGGGTCAACGAGGACGCCGAGTACACCGAGGCCGGCCTGTCGGGGGCCGCGGCCGCGTTGGGCAGCGAGCGCCTCGTGCCGCGCAAGGTTGCCTGAGCGGGATTCCCTGAGGGCGGATGCCCGAGGCAGAACAGCCGCGACGCCGCGTCACCGGAGCCGCTTGCCGGTTTGTCCTGCGCCTCTATCGTTCCCTCTCGGTAATGCCCTGGACCAAGGGCCGCCGGGAGGATTTGTTTCGATGCGATCTTTGCTTCTCGCCGCGCTCGTCGCGGGCGTGACCATGCCGGCCGCTGTCCTGCCTGCGCTGGCGCAGGGCGCTGCCCCAGCCGAGACCAAAGCCAAGACCGACGACCTCGAGAAGCTCGAGGGCTTCCACAGCACGGACACCCAGGCCGCCGCCGAAATCCCGCAGACCGGGCGGCGCGCGGACGCGATCCGCAAGAACCTGTCGAAGATCAAGCTGCCGGACGGCTTCAAGATCGACCTCTACGCGGTGGTGCCGGATGCCCGCGCCATCGCGGTCGGTCCCAATGCCGGCGTGCTGTTCGTCGGCACCCGCAAGAGCAAGATCTACACGGTCACCGACCGCGACAAGGACCGGGTCGCCGACGAGGTCCGCCCCTTCGCCCCCGGGATCACGTTCAAGATCCCCAACGGCGTCTGCTTCTCGAAGGACGGCGTGCTCACCGTGGTCGAGCAGAACCGCGTGCTGGCCTTCCCGGCCGCCGAGTTCTTCTACGAGAATCCGGATGTCGCCGCCGGCGTGCTGGTCAAGCAGGGCGACCTGATTCCGGCCGGCGAGGAGAGCTTCAATCACACCGCCCGCGTCTGCCGCGTCGGGCCGGACGGCAAGACCTACATCGCCCTGGGCCAGCCCTACAACGTGCCGCCGCCCGAGAAGATGGACCTCTACAAGAAGGCCGGCATCGGCGGCATCATCCGGATCGACGCCGACGGCAAGAACCGCGAGGTCTACGCCACCGGCATCCGCAACTCCGTCGGGATGGACTTCAACACCGACAAGTCGCTCTGGTTCACCGACAATCAGGTCGACGGCATGGGCGACGACAAGCCGCCGGGCGAGCTGAATCACGCCACCAAGGCCGGCCAGAATTTCGGCTTCCCGTGGTTCGGCGGCGGCTCGGTCCGCACGGTCGAGTACAAGGACCAGGCCCCGCCCGCCGACGCGGTCGCCCCGATGGCGGAGCTCGCGCCCCACGCCGCCGATCTCGGCATGACGTTCTACAACGGCAAGCAGTTTCCGGCCTCGTACAAGGGCGGTATCTTCATCGCCGAGCACGGGTCCTGGAACCGCACCGAGCCGGTGGGCGCCCGGGTGATGTTCGGCAAGCTCGGAGCCGACGGGAAGGTCGAGTCGGTCAAGCCCTTCGCGGAAGGCTGGCTCACCGGCGACGGCGAGTATCTCGGGCGTCCGGTGGACGTGGCGGTGATGCTCGACGGGTCGCTGCTGGTCTCAGACGATTCCGCCGGGGCGATCTACCGGATCTCCTACGAGAAGTAGTTTTTGTGACTGGGCGCCCCCCATCGAAAGGGGCGCCCCGGCGCGAACGGGCGCGACGCACCCCCTCTCCCGTCCGGGAGAGGGTTGGGGTGAGGGGTGCGCCGTCTCCGGAATGATCCGATCCCTCACCCTGTCCCTCTCCCGAGCGGGAGAGGGGACCCGCGCCCCGTTCGGCAGCGCGCGGTCCAATCTTGACCGGTCAGAGAATTCGAGCCCGCCCGATGATTCGCTTGCTTCTCCTACTGGCCGCCACCCTCGTCCCGCTCTCGGCCCAGGCCGGCGACGCGGCCGCGGGCAAGAAGCGCGCGACCGCCTGCCAGACCTGCCACGGGATGGACGGGCTCTCGAAGCTGCCGGAGGCGCCGAACCTCGCCGGGCAGGTCGAACCCTATCTGGTGAAGGCGCTCACCGAATACCGCGACGGCAAGCGGCAGAACGAGATCATGAACGTGGTCGCGAAGGAGCTGTCGGACGCCGACATCGCCAATCTGGCGGCGTACTATTCCGGCATCCAGATCGACGTGCTGCCGCCCGGGTAGCCTGAACGGTCTTTGCGAGCGGAGCGAAGCAATCCAGTTGCGCCACGTTCACCGATGTCGCGCGACCCTGGATTGCTTCACTCCGCTCGCAAAGACGCGGCGGATCAATCATCCATCTTCAGGGCGGCGATGAACGCCTCCTGGGGGATCTCGACGCGCCCGAACTGGCGCATCTTCTTCTTGCCTTCCTTCTGCTTGTCCAAGAGCTTGCGCTTACGCGAGATGTCGCCGCCGTAGCACTTGGCGGTGACGTCCTTGGACAGGGCCTTGATCGTCTCGCGGGCGATGATCTTGCCGCCGATCGCCGCCTGGACGGGGATCTGGAACAGGTGGCGGGGGATCAGGTCCTTCAGCTTCTCGCACATGGCCCGGCCGCGCGATTCCGCGCGGGTGCGGTGGACCAGCATCGAGAGGGCGTCCACCGGCTCGGCATTCACCAGGATCGACATCTTCACGAGGTCGCCCTCGCGGTAATCCGAGACGTGGTAATCGAACGAGGCGTAGCCCTTCGAGATCGACTTCAGCCGGTCGTAAAAATCGAACACCACCTCGTTCAGCGGCAGGTCGTAGACCACCATGGCGCGCTTGCCGACGTAGTTGAGATCGCTCTGGACGCCGCGGCGGTCCTGGCAGAGCTTCAGCACGCCGCCGAGATACTCGTCGGGCGTCAGGATCGTGGCGCGGATCCAGGGCTCCTCGATCGACTCGATCTTCATGATGTCCGGCATATCGGCCGGGTTGTGGAGTTCCTTCACCTCGCCGTCGCGCATCTTCAGGCGGTAGACCACCGAGGGCGCCGTGGAGATCAGGTCGAGGTTGAACTCGCGCTCCAGCCGCTCCTGGATGATCTCCAGGTGCAGGAGCCCGAGGAAGCCGCAGCGGAACCCGAAGCCGAGGGCGGCCGAACTCTCCATCTCGTAGGAGAACGAGGCGTCGTTGAGCCGGAGCCGGCCCATGGCCGAGCGCAGGTTCTCGAACTCGGCCGCGTCCACCGGGAACAGGCCGCAGAACACCACCGCCTGGACTTCCTTGAAGCCCGGCAGCATCTCGGTGGTCTGGCGCTTGTCCTCGGTGATGGTGTCGCCGACGCGGGTGTCGGCCACCTCCTTGATCGAGCCGGTGAAGAAGCCGACCTCGCCCGGACCCAGCGCGTCGATATCGGCCATCTTCGGCCGGAACACGCCGATCCGGTCGACGCCGTAGACCGCGTCGGCGCCCATCATGCGGATGGTCATGCCCTTCTTGAGGGTGCCGTCGATGATCCGCACCAGCACCACGACGCCGAGATAGGCATCGTACCAGCTGTCCACGAGGAGCGCCTTCAAGGGCGCGTCGCGGTTGCCCTTCGGGGCCGGCAGGCGCGTGACGATCGCCTCCAGCACCGCCTCGATATTGAGCCCTGTCTTGGCCGAGATCGGCACGGCTTGGGAGGCGTCGAGGCCGATCACCTCCTCGATCTGCTCCTTGACGCGCTCCGGTTCGGCGGCCGGCAGATCGACCTTGTTGAGGACCGGCACGATCTCGTGGTTGGCATCGAGCGCCTGATAGACGTTGGCGAGGGTCTGCGCCTCCACGCCCTGGGAGGCGTCCACCACCAGCAGCGAGCCCTCGCAGGCGGCCAGCGAGCGCGACACCTCGTAGGCGAAGTCGACGTGGCCGGGCGTGTCCATCAGGTTCAGGACGTAATCCTTGCCGTCCTGCGCCTTGTATTCCAAGCGCACGGTCTGCGCCTTGATGGTGATTCCGCGCTCCTTCTCGATATCCATCGAGTCGAGCATCTGCTCACTCATGTCGCGCAGCGCGACGGTGCCGGTGGCCTGGATCAGCCGGTCCGCCAGAGTCGATTTGCCGTGGTCGATATGCGCGACGATCGAGAAGTTGCGGATGGATTCGATCGGGGCTGTCATCGGCATTCCGTTCGGGCGCGCGCCGGCGCGCACCGTCTGATGTCGGGGCGTATTCGAATGGATCGGCTGCTGCGCGAGATAGCAGCGCCACGGGAAGGCGCCAAGCGCACCCGCGGTCGGCGCGCCATCCTGTCACCCGGGGCCGGAAGGACGGATCCCGAAAAACCGACGGGGGCCGGACGGGTCCGGCCCCCGGGGTCAGGGACGCAAGGTCCTGGCTTCGCTCCGCGCGAGCCGCTCAGCGGCCGCGATCGCGGATCAGACGCTCGATCTCGGCTTCGCCGTGGGAGCGCGCCTTGGCCTCGGTCGGGTGCTTCCGGTCCGAACGCTGGTGCAACTTCCCGTGCTTCCGGATGCTCCACTGGAACATCGAGCCGCTCTCGCCGACCGGCTCGACGTCGAGGCTGAAGGGGTAGGTATCTGTCTGGGTATCGCTCATAGCGCGGATATGGGGCATTCAGCGACGTTTCGCCATGCCCCATCGCGAAGTCCTTACATCGCGTCGTTGCATCATCACGTCTCCGACCCGGTTGCGCGCGCACGCGCGGCCATGGCAACGAGGCTTTTGCGCAGTGCTCCCATGTCGGCGACGCGTTCCGGGTAGAGCACCCGGGCGGTGCGGTCCCCCGCCATCAGGTCCATGCCCTCGGGGTCGAGGCCGGTGAGTCGCCAGGGCAGCCCGGCCTCGCCGCCGGCGCCGATCGCGTAGAGCGCCAGCGCGTCGGCGTGGCCGGCATTCATGTGCTCCACGGCGCCGCGCTCGGCTGCCACCACGGCCTCCGCGCCCGCGAGGTCGAGGAGCAGTTGGTCGCGGGTCAGCGTCGCGGCCTTTGCGAAGCCGCCGTTGAGGTGACCCGATTCGGGATCCAGGGCGAAAAAGCCGAAATCCGGGAAGTCGGCGTAGAGCTTCGCCTTGGGATGGCGGGCGAGGAACCGCTCCCGCGCCCGGGGCTCGCTGGTCTGAACCGCACAGCCGACGACCGTCAGACGAGGATGGGCGAGGGGATCGCCCTTGCCGCCCTGCGAGAATAGCAGCGAGCAGCGCGGATCGGCCAACAGGTTGCGTGTGTGGGCCGACAGCCGCGACAGCAGCATCAGCGGCGTCCCGTCCGCGTCGGTGGCCATCGTCACCAGCGACGCGAACGGGGTGCCGTCCGGGTCGAGGGTCGCGAGGGCGCCGGACCGGATGCCGCGCAGCAGGCTGCGCGACAGCCCGATCGCGTCGAACGGCGCCGCCTCGGCGGGCAGCGGACGGGCCGGGCCGCCCGCGCCCGGACCGCTCTCGATCGTCTCATCCATCCGCGATTCCTCCCCGCTCGCAMGACCGCCTTCATCGGCTGCCACGTTAGCGGTGTCGGGGCGGAATGCGAGGCGCCCGACCCGCGTCAGATCGGCCGTCGACGTCGGACGTTACGGCCAAGCTATGACCGCCGCTCGCTTTTTCCGATCGGCCGTACTAAAGCACCTGTCCCTTTGCGTGCGCCGGGCTGCGCCGAAACCGCCCGGTTCGCGTTTTGTCTGCCCCTCGGGGGCCGGGATGCGGCGCGGCCTGTGCGTAAAGCCGGGACCGCGCCTTCRCCCGTTCAGTCAGGGACCGCGCATGCCGACCATCGCCCTCGTCGACGACGACCGGAATATCCTCACCTCTGTGTCGATCGCGCTGGAGACCGAAGGCTACCGCATCCAGACCTACACGGACGGTGCCTCCGCCCTGGACGGTCTGCGACACTCGCCGCCGGATCTCGCCATCTTCGACATCAAGATGCCGCGCATGGACGGCATGGAGCTTCTCCGACGCCTGCGGCAGAAATCTGACCTTCCCGTGATCTTCCTGACGTCGAAGGACGAGGAGATCGACGAGCTGTTCGGCCTGAAGATGGGCGCCGACGATTTCATCCATAAGCCGTTCTCGCAGCGGCTGCTGGTGGAACGCGTCAAGGCCGTCCTCCGGCGTTTCGCCAAGGAGGCCCCGGGCGCGACGCGCAGCGGCGAGGCCGAAATCGCGGCCCGCTCCCTGGAGCGCGGTGCGCTGATGATGGATCCCGAGCGCCACACCTGCACCTGGAAGGGCGAGCCCGTGACCCTCACGGTTACGGAGTTCCTGATTCTCCAGGCGCTGGCCMAGCGCCCCGGCGTGGTGAAGAGCCGGAACGCCCTGATGGATGCGGCCTACGACGATCAGGTCTACGTGGATGACCGGACGATCGACAGCCACATCAAGCGCCTGCGGAAGAAGTTCAAGGTGACGGACCAGGCCTTCGACATGATCGAGACGCTCTACGGCGTCGGCTACCGGTTCAAGGAGGCATGATCTTCAGGATCCTCGCCGCGTGACCGCCCGCACTCCTTCCCAGACTGAGGATGCCCGACCCCGCACCTCCCTGGCCCAGGCCCTGTCCCGCCCGCTCGCGTTGCCCCGCGCCCTGTGGGACGCCGTCGGCCAGCGCGCCTCGTCGAGCCTGACGCGGCGCATCGTCGTCCTTAACCTCGTCGGGCTGATCGCCCTGCTCGTCGGGTTTCTCTACCTGAACCAGTTCCGCCAGGGCCTGATCCAGGCACGGATCCAGAGCCTCGCCATCCAGGGCGAGATCATCGCGGGGGCGATCGCGGCTTCGGCGTCGGTGGACACCGATACGATCCGCATCGATCCCGACAAACTGCTCCAGCAGCAGGCCGGCGAGGCCGCCGAGGAGGAATCACAGCCGCTCGCGTTCTCGCTCAACCCCGAGAAGGTGGCGCCCCTCCTGTCGCGCCTCGTGACGCCGACGGGTAACCGCGCCCGGGTCTACGATCAGGAGGGCGGCCTCCTGTTCGACACCCGCACCCTGTTCAAGCGCGGCGACGCGAGCCGCCCCGATCCGCTGGAGCCGAAGCCCCACAAGCCCGGGATGCTCGAATCCGCGTTCGAGGCGGTCCAGTCGAAGCTCGGCGGCCTGTTCCGCGGCCGGACCGACGCGACCGAGGAAACGGGGCCGGTGAACGGCCATTCCCTCCGAGAGGTCCAAGCGGCCCTCGGCGGCAACCGCGGCAGCCTCGTCCGCCGCAACAAGCTCGGCGAGACCACGGTCTCGGTTGCGGTGCCGATCCACCGGGCCGGCTCGGTCCGCGGCGCCCTGCTGATCTCGACCCAGGGCGACGCCATCGACCGGGTCATCGCCTCGGAACGATTCGGCCTGCTGCAGGTGTTCCTCGTGGCATCGGCGGTGATGGTGGTCCTGTCGTTCCTCCTGGCCGGCGCCATCGCGGGTCCGGTGCGGCGCCTCGCGGAGGCGGCCGAGAAGGTCCGCATGGGCATCAAGACCCGCGAGGAAATCCCCGATTTCACGGAGCGCACCGACGAGATCGGCCACCTGTCGGGCGCCTTGCGCGACATGACCCAGGCGCTCTACCGGCGGATCGACGCCATCGAGAGCTTCGCGGCCGATGTCAGCCACGAGTTGAAGAACCCCCTGACCTCCCTCCGCAGCGCTGTGGAGACGCTACCGCTCGCGAAGTCGGACGAGTCCCGCGGCCGCCTGATGGCGATCATCCAGCATGACGTGAAGCGCCTCGACCGGCTGATCAGCGACATCGCCGACGCTTCGCGGCTCGATGCCGAACTGGCGCGGGCGGAGGCGCGGCGGGTCGATCTGCGGCGGCTTCTCACCACCGTCGTTTCCGTCGCCAACGAGCGGCGGCGCCCGAAGGACTGCCTGATTCAGCTCGACGTCGAATCGACCGGATCCGAGCAGGATGCGCCGTTCACGATCATCGGTCACGACAGCCGGCTCGGGCAGGTCGTCAACAACCTCCTCGACAACGCCCGCTCATTCTCGCCGAGCGACGCCAAGGTCCGGGTCGTGCTGCGCCGGGTTCGCGGCGAGGTGGAGATGATCTGCGAGGACGAAGGGCCGGGCATCCCCGAGCACGCGTTGGAGCGGATCTTCGAGCGCTTCTACACCGACCGTCCGGAGCAGGGCTTCGGCCAGAATTCGGGTCTCGGCCTGTCGATCTCCCGCCAGATCGTGCAGGCTCATCGCGGTACGATCCGGGCCGAGAACCGTCCCGGTGCCCCCGATGAGGACGGCGAGCCGACGGTGCGGGGCGCGCGCTTCGTCGTGCGCCTGCCGGCGGCACCGCGGCAGCTTCACGCCTGATGATCACCCTTCACGGCGCCTGCGTCGCGCTGTGCGGGTCCGGGATCCTGATCCGCGGGCCGTCCGGAGCCGGCAAATCCAGCCTCGCCCTGTTCCTCGCCACCGCGGCGGACGGAGCCTTCGTGGCCGACGATCGGGTCGTCTGCATGGCGCGCGACGGGCGACTCGTCGCCTCCCCACATCCGGCGCTGGCCGGGCGGGTCGAGGTCCGGGGGCAGGGGATCCTTTCGGTGGCCGATCTCGGTCTACCGTCCGCGCCGGAGGCGGTGCTGCATCTCGCCGTAGATCTCGTCGATTCGGCGATGCGCCTGCCGGAGCCGCCAGCGGATGCGGTGCTCCTCGGAATCACCCTGCATCGCCTCGTGCTCGATCGCGGTGCCCGTTCGGCCGGCCTTGCCCCGCTCCTGATCCGTGCGGCACTGCGAAAACATCATCCGTGACTTCGCAGCCGCACAGGCCGCTTGAGTCGCGCAACATTGGTATACCCCCATGGCGCGCACGAAGCGCGCGTGGCATGATCGCGGCAATGTCCGGGCAAAAAAGTCGCGTTCGCCTTGTTGGGGGCTGTGCGATGCACAACATGGCGACACACACAGGACGTTGGAACACGTGTCCATGATTGGCATGGTGCTCGTCACCCACGGGCTACTGGCGACCGAATTCAAGGCCGCTCTGGAGCACGTGGTCGGCCCACAGGATCAGATCGAGACGATCACGATCGGGCCGGAGGACGATATGGAATTGCGACGCCGGGACATCATGTCCGCGGTCTGTCGCGTGAATACCGGAGAGGGCGTGGTGGTGCTGACCGACAT
Source organism: Methylobacterium sp. P3_A11 (assembly GCF_056403155.1). Taxonomy (NCBI): domain Bacteria; kingdom Pseudomonadati; phylum Pseudomonadota; class Alphaproteobacteria; order Hyphomicrobiales; family Methylobacteriaceae; genus Methylobacterium; species Methylobacterium sp. P3_A11. The sequence continues at coordinate 6,442 of NZ_JBFUGA010000074.1, read as the reverse complement.
GTTCGGCGGCACCCCCTCCAATCTTGCCCTCTCCTGCATGAACGGCGGCTCCGTTGAGGTGGTGGCCGGAATCAATCTGCCGATGCTGATCAAGCTTGCCAGCGTCCGCGACGAGGAGAAGCTCGGCGACGCCGTGCTCCACGCTCAGGAAGCCGGTCGAAAATACATCAACGTCGCCTCGCGAGTTCTCGCGGGTAAGTAGTTTACCTCGGTCAGGACTCCAGTACGGCCGCCCTGGGGGCCGACCGTCGCGCGCTGACGGTGATTCCCACGGATGCCGCGATCACCATTGCGATCGCGAGCCACTGCACGGCGCTGATTTGCTCTCCCAACAGGATGAGTCCCGCGCAGGCCGCAACGGCCGGCTCCACGCTCATCAGGACACCGAAGCTCTTCCGATCGAGTCGGCGCAGGGCGATCATCTCCAGCGAGTAGGGCAGGGCGCTCGACATCAGCGCCACCGCGAGGCCCGCAGCCAGGATGCCGGGCGCGAGCAGGGCCGAACCGGCCTCCGCGATGCCGAAGGGCGCCACGACGAGCGCAGCCGTTAACATCCCCAGAGACACGGCCTGGCCGCCATCGATGCGCCCGGCCCGCTGCCCGAACAGGATGTAGAGCGCCCAGGCCAGCGCCGCACCGAGGTCGAGCAGGATGCCGACGGGATCGAGCCCGTCCGTGGTGGCGATCGGCAGCAGCAGCGTCAGCCCGGCCACCGCCACACCGATCCACAGGAAATCCGAGCGGCGGCGGGACGCGATCAGCGCAACGGCCAGAGGACCGACGAACTCGATGGCCACGGCCGGTCCGAGGGGCAGGCGCGCCAGGGCGAGGTAGAATAGCAGGTTCATCAGCCCGAGGGCGGTCCCGTAGAGGGCGATCCAGCCGGCCTCGCGCGCCGGAAGGCTGCGTCGCCATGGCTGCCAGACGGCAATCAGGATCAGCGCCGAGAAGCCGACCCGCAGGGCGGACGTCCCGGCTGCGCCGACCGCCGGGAACAGACTCTTGGCGAAGGTCGCGCCGCACTGGAGGGAGAGCATGCCGGTGACGAGGGCCGCCACCGAGAGAACAGTATCGCCGACGCCGAACCTGTTGTGTGACACGCGTCGACATTCCTCAGGATCGCGATCCGGCGCAGGGATAGCAGCCTCGGCGTCCGATCTGGGCGTGGCCGGCAGAGCGGCCGTCCTCGTGACGCTTCGATGCATCGCCGCCCCGGCCGGCCGCACCGAAGCGCGGCCCCTCCCGCCTATGTGAAAGGTGGCCCGAGGGCCGGGGACGCGCACCGGCGGATCCCGATCCGGGCAGTCCTCAGAGGATGAACCGGCTCAGATCCGCATTCGCCGCCAGATCCTGCACGCGGTCGCGCACGTAGGCGGCGTCGATCGGCACCGTTTCGCCGGATCGGTCCGTCGCCGTGAAGGAGATCTCGTCGATCACCCGCTCCAGGACCGTCTGAAGCCGGCGGGCACCGATGTTCTCCACCGATGAGTTCACCTCGACGGCGACACGGGCGAGGGCGTCCACGGCGTCCTCGGTGAAGGTGAGGATCACGCCCTCCGTCTCCATCAGGGCCACGGTCTGCTTGATCAGGCTCGCCTCTGTGGCGGTGAGGATCTGCTTGAAGTCGTCCACCGTCAGCGGCTGGAGCTCCACCCGGATCGGCAGCCGGCCCTGCAACTCGGGCAGGAGGTCGGACGGCTTCGAGACGTGGAAGGCGCCCGAGGCAATGAAGAGAATGTGGTCGGTCTTCACCGGCCCGTGCTTGGTGGTGACGGTGGTGCCCTCGATCAACGGCAGCAGGTCGCGCTGAACGCCCTCGCGGGACACGTCGCCGGAGGTGCGGCCCTCGCGGGCGCAGATCTTGTCGATCTCGTCGAGGAACACGATGCCGTTGTTCTCGACCTCGCCGATCGCCTCACGGACCAGCGCCTCGTCGTCGACGAGCTTGTCGGATTCCTCGGCCATCAACGGTGCGTAGGCGTCCCGCACCAAGATCCGGCGCGGCTTGCCGCGCTGGCCGCCGAGCGCCTTGCCGAGCATGTCGCCGATGTTGATCGCGCCCATGGACGCGCCCGGCATGCCGGGGATCTCGAACATCGGCATGCCGGTGGGGGCGCCGGACGTCAGCTCCAGCTCGACTTCCTTGTCGTCGAGTTCGCTGTTGCGCAGCTTGCGCCGGAAACTGTCGCGGGTGGACTGGCTGGCGGTCGGCCCGACGAGGGCGTCGAGGAGCCGGTTCTCGGCCGCAGCTTCGGCCTTGGCCTTAACGCCCTCCCGCTTTGCCTGCCGGGTCAGGCCGATCGCCACCTCCACGAGGTCGCGGACGATTTGCTCGACGTCGCGGCCGACATAGCCGACCTCGGTGAATTTGGTGGCTTCGATCTTGAGGAACGGCGCATTGGCGAGGCGGGCGAGGCGGCGCGCGATCTCGGTCTTGCCGCAGCCGGTCGGCCCGATCATCAGGATGTTCTTGGGCGCGACCTCCTCACGGAGAGGTCCTGTGAGCTGCTGGCGCCGCCAGCGATTGCGCAACGCGATCGCCACGGCGCGCTTGGCGTCGTGCTGTCCGACGATGAAGCGATCGAGTTCGGACACGATCTCGCGCGGAGAGAACGTCGTCACCGCTGTGCCATCCCTGTTCCCGGCCCGAATGCGGCCCCGCGCCGGGAATGGGGTTCCGCGCCGCCCCGCGCAAGGGGCGAGGCGCGGTCAGATAGCCGCCTCAGTGCGTCGCCGGGACCGCGCCCGTACCGTCCTTGTCGTGCTGGCCGAACCGCTCCACCAGGGTCGTGCTCGCCGCATTGAGCCCCACGACCGCGACGTCGCGGCCGCGGGCGCGGGCCTTGAGCACCACGCGGTCGAGGGCGGCGACGGCCGAGATGTCCCAGAAATGCGCCGCGTGGACGTCGATCACGAGTCGCTCGACCGGCTCGAGCACGTCGATTGCCTCCGAGAAGGTGCCCGCCGAGGCAAAGAAGACCTGTCCGGAGACGCTGTAGGTCCGGGTCCGCCCGTCCGCCGAGAGGGCCGAGGTGATCCGGTTGAGCCGGGAGACCTTGCCGGCGAAGAACACGCCGGAGAGCAGCACGCCGGCCAGCACGCCGATGGCGAGATCCTTGGTGGCCACCACGACGAGGACGGTCGCCAGCATGACCGCGGAGGAGGGCAGCGGGTTCGTCCGGAGGCGCGCCAGCGAGCGCCAAGAGAACGTGTTGATCGAGACCATGATCATCACGGCGGTGAGCGCCGCCACCGGCACCACGGCGAGCAGGTCCTGAAGCGCCACGAGGAGCAGCAGCAGGAACGCCCCGGCCACCAGGGTCGAGAGACGGCCGCGGGCGCCGGAGGAGACGTTGATCACCGACTGGCCGATCATCGCACAGCCGCCCATGCCGCCGAACACCGCGGAGGCCATGTTGGCGACGCCCTGGCCCATGCATTCGCGATTCTTGTCGCTGCCGGTATCGGTCAGGTCGTCGACGATCTGCGCGGTGAGGAGGCTCTCCAGCAGGCCAACCGCGGCGAGCGTCGCCGCGTAGGGCAGCAGGATCCGGAACGTCTCCCAGGTCAGGGGGACGTCCGGAAGGACGAAGCGCGGCAGTGACGAGGGCAGGGCGCCGAGATGGGCGACCGTCCGGACGTCGAGGTGGAAGACCGCGGTGATCGCCGTCAGCACCGCGATCGCCACGAGGGGCGACGGGATCGCACGGGTGATCCGCGGGAATCCGTAGATGATGGCGAGACCGAGGGCGATCAGACCGTAGGTCGCCGGCGTGACCCCGGTGAGTTCGGGCATCTGCGCCAGGAAGATCAGGATCGCCAGGGCGTTGACGAAGCCGGTCATGACCGATTGCGAGACGAAGCGCATCAGCCGACCGAGCTTCAAAAAGCCCGCCAGGATCTGGATGAGGCCCATCAGGATGGTGGCGGCGAAGAGGTACTGCACCCCGTGCTCCCGCACGAGGTCGACCATCACCACGGCGGTGGCCGCGGTGGCGGCCGAAATCATCGCCGGGCGGCCACCCGCGAAGGCGATGGTGCAGGCGATGACCACGGAGGCGTAGAGGCCGACCTTGGGGTCGACCCCGGCGATCACCGAGAAGCCGATGGCCTCGGGGATCAACGCGAGGGCGACGACGATGCCCGAAAGCGTGTCGCCGCGGATGTTGGATGTCCACGACCGGAGAGATCCGGGCCGTCCGGAGAAGCTGAGTGACATAAGGGAATCCGCACGAGCGGCGCGCCCGCGTCGCTGGCGGGTCCAAACGCGTCTCGAATGCGTGGTCCGGCGGATCGGCGGCCGGAAGAGCCACCCGGGCTTTCACCGGGTCCTTGCGAATGCGCGGACCCTACGGGTGTGTGCGCTGCAATGCAACATGCAGGCGCCGCGACGCGACGCTCAGGCCGCCCGCACCTGCGCCACGAAGCCCGCGACCTCGCCACCAAGCCCGCTGGAACGGCGGGCGATGTCGGCCGCCGCGTCCAGAACCTCGGCGGCGCTGGCGCCGGTGTTCCGGGCCGCTCCGAGGACGAGCGCCATGGTCTCGGTGACGGCGCGAGTGCCGCTCGCGGCTTCGGAAACGCTGCGCGCGATCTCCTGGGTGGCGAGCTGCTGCTCCTCGACGGCCGCGGCAACGCCGAGGGCGATCCCATGCACCTGCTCGATCGTGCCGCCGATCTCCTCGATGGCGGCGACCGCCTCGTGGGTCGCGGCGCGCATCGCCGCGATCTGACCCGCGATCTCGTCGGTGGCCTTGGCGGTCTGCGTTGCCAGATCCTTCACTTCGGTGGCGACGACCGCGAAGCCGCGCCCGGCCTCGCCGGCCCGGGCCGCTTCGATCGTGGCGTTCAGGGCCAGCAGGTTGGTCTGGCCGGCGATGGTGGAGATCAGCGAGACGACCTGGCCGATCCCGTCGGCGCTGCGGGCGAGCGCCTGAACGCTGGACCGGGTCCGTCGCGCCGCCTCGACAGCGCTCTCGGCCGCAGTCGAGGTCTGCGTGACCTGCACGCCGATCTCGCTCGCCGTGGCGGCGAGTTCCTCGGTGGCGGCGGCGACGGCCTCGACGTTGTAGGCTGTGGTCTCGGCCGCTCGGGTAACGGCCTGCGACTGCGTCCCGGCATGCTCGGCGTTGCCCGCCATGGTTGCGGCGGCACGCTCCAGTCCGGCGGCGGCGCCGGCGAGGTGGTCCACCAAGCCGCCAATGCTGCCCTGGAATCGGTCGGCGAGGCCGGACATCTCGGAGCGCTTGCGCGTGTCCGAATCGAGCCGCATCCGGTCATGCTCGTGACGCAGGCTCTCGGACTCCCGCATCGTATCGCTGAACACCTGCATACTCGTCCAGATCGCGCCGATCTCGTCGCGCCCTGGCTTGATCGCCGGCATCGTCAGGTCTCCGCGTGAGAGGCGCTGGATCGCATCCGAGACCGCGCGAAGGGGCCGGGCGATCTGCCGTTGTCCGACGAGGAAGCCGAGGAGGCAGCAGATTGCGGTTCCGGCAAGGGCCAGCCCGAGGAGAAGCAAGGTCCGCGTCTCGAACAACGCCTGCGTATCGGCCTTGATCGCGCTCATCTCATCCCGGCCGCGGGTGACCAGGGTATCGATGCTGGCCTGGAAAGCCTTGCGGTTGGCGCGGTTTGCGTCGTTGAACCCCAGCTCGGCGGCGGCCTTCGGGCCGGACGTGTCGCCGGCATCGGCGAGGGTGCTGCGCAGGTTCCGGAACGCATCGGCGTTGCGCATCATGGTCTCGAAGAGCGGGCGCTCGGCTGCGGTCACCCGTGGTGCCCACTCCGCCCTAAGGGCGTCCATCTCGGCCAAGCCCTTGCGGATGCCGGCTGTGTATTTCGCGGCCTCGGCACGGTCGGCCGACGCATAGACGCCGCGCGAATCCATCGTCACCTCGGCTGCGAGGCGATTGAAATTCGCGGCGTCTAGCGCCCGGATCGACGCGCTCTCGACGTCTGTCAGGGCGCGTTCGAAGCTCTGGAGCGTGGCGACGCTCACCCCGGCCACCACCAGCGTCGTCAGGCTGCAGGCGCCGACAAAGCCCAGAAGTTTTCCGCCGATTTTCATTGGATTTCCAACCGTGGTGGCTCGGTTGGCGCTAAAATGCCGTATATTCGTCAATGCGTCGTAAACCGTCGACGGACGGCAATATTGGTCGTCGTCAAACGTGTGGTGACGGAAGCAGCCGGGCGCGCGGTTCGGAGCGAACCGCGCGGCACCGTTCAGGCGGCTCTGACGTTTTCGAGGAAGCGGCCGACTTCTGCGGTCAGGGCGTGGGATTGCCGCGACAGCTCGGCGGCGGCGCCGAGAACCTGGCTGGCCGCGGCTCCGGTCTCCTCCGCCGCGCCGGCGACGCCGGAGATGTTGCTCGTCACCTCGCCGGCGCCGAGGGCCGCCTGCGCGACGTTGCGGACGATCTCCTGGGTGGCCGCGCCCTGC